>NZ_JAZHLK010000049.1:0-30125 GCF_036549515.1 Aurantimonas sp. E1-2-R+4
CTTTCTTCATGGCGTTGCTCTCCTCAGTGGAATCGGCACCCCGAGCCTAACGGCTCAAGGCGGGCAACGCCGCCCACTTCAGAGTTTCAACAGAGACCGGGACATTCCCCGGTTTCGGAATGGACGTTTTCCGGCACCAATGCGGACGGCACGAAAGTGGAAGCCCAGGGTGCCGACTTGTTCACGCTGCGCGGCGGCAAGATCGTCGTCAAGCAAGCCTTTCGCAAGAACCGCCCGCTGCTCACGGCCTGAACCCAGCGTCGCGCTCCAGATCCGGGAATCCGAGCCATGTCCGATCCCATTCGTCCCAAGCATTGGCCCAAGGCCAGCTATGATCCGCACTACGATCCGCTCGTCGATGCCGGCCCCGGCCACAACCGCGATTACGCGCCGACCTACTGGATCGGGACGGCTGGTCCGCCGCCCGAGGACGACGGGCCGGTCTCGGGCGACATGGATGTCGATGTCGTCGTGGTCGGCTCGGGCTACACGGGCCTGTCCTGCGCCATCCATCTGGCCAAGGAGCACGGGATCAAAGCGACAGTGCTCGAAGCCAATACGGTCGCCTGGGGCTGCTCGACCCGCAATGGCGGGCAAGCCCAGATTTCCTCCGGGCGGTTGAAGCGGTCACAGTGGATCCAACGCTGGGGAGTCGAGGTCGCGAAGAAGTTGCACGCCGAGATCCTGGAAGCGTTCGAATTGTTCCGCGATCTGATCGGCTCTGGCGAATTCGATTGCGAGCCGCAAGACGGCGGGCATTTCTACATCGCGCACAAGCCAGGTGTGCTGCCGAAATTGGAAGCGGAATCGAAGCTTCTCAATAACGTGTTTGGTTACGGTTCTCGCATGCTCGGCCGCGAGGAACTGCATGAGCGCCATGTCAGGGATCAGGAAGCGGCTGGGGCTATGCATGAGCCGGACGGCATCTCGATCCACGCCGGTAAGCTCGCCTTCGGCTATCTTCGACTGGCGCGCAAGCTCGGCGCCAAGGTGCATCCGGCCAGCCCGGTGATGGGTTGGAAAATCAAGGGAGGGGTCCATCATCTGACGACACCTGGGGGCACCGTGCGCGCCCGCGCCGTGGCGCTGGCGACCGCCGGCTACACGCCGCCGGGGCTCAGCCACCGCACCAGAAACAGGTTGATGCCGATCCTGTCGAATTCCATCGTTACGCGACCGCTGACGGAGGAGGAGAAGGTGGCGTGCGGCGCTCAGACCGGTTCACCGTTGACCGACACGCGCACGCTTCGCCAATACTATCGGTTCCTGCCCGACGGCCGGATGCAGATCGGCAGCCGCAGTGCGATCACCGGCGCCGATGCCGAAAACCCGAAGCATCTGGCGCTTCTGCAAAAGGGGCTCACCCGCAAGTTCCCGGCGCTGGAAGGCATCGATCTGGACTATTCCTGGTGGGGCTGGGTCGATGTCAGCCACGACATGATGCCGCGGATTTTCCAGCCGGACCCGGCGCAGGCAATTTTTTACGCCATGGGCTATGGCGGCAACGGCGTGATGTATTCCGCCCAGGCCGGTCGGCGCATGGCGCAGATGCTGGCCGGAAAAGGTGCCGGCCTCGACCTGCCGATCTTCACCTCGCCATTGCCGAGTCACGGCATCCTGACGCCCTTCCGGCGATTGGGCCAGCGGCTGATGTACGGTTGGTACCAGTACGCCGATGAATCCCGATGAATGGGCCGACGACCTGCCACTTATACCAACCTGCGGTGATAGGAACCCCTCGAATAGGTCCCTATCACCGCAGGTTGGTATTAGAGATGTCGTGATGAAGATGACGAGCGAGGAGGCGCTTTGAAGCTATTGCAGGTGCGTGAAATCGCGCATGCGCTTGGGATCATCGGGCTGCGGCATGAAGCGGTAACGGCGCTTGGCTAAGAGGAGCCGACCGGCGGTCACAAGGCGCTCCAGGCCCCTGAGCCGCAGGCGTCACTCACCTTCGTCGCGGTAGTCCTCAAACAGGAGCTTGGCGAGCGGTTCCGTTTTTCTACGCCCCGCTGGCCCGGCCGCCGTTGCCGCTGCGATCGCCTGCACGCAGGTGACTGCGATGATATGGAAGACGTCGTCGGCGCTGCAGCCGCGGGACAAGTCGTTTGCGGGTTTGGCCAAGCCTTGCAGGATCGGTCCGATCGCCTTGGCGCCACCGATCCGCTGGGCGATCTTGTAGCCGATATTGGCGGCGTCGAGATTGGGGAAGACCATGACGTTGGCCAGGCCCTCCAGCGGGGAACCGGCCGACTTGGCGGCGCTGACGGCCGGCACGAAGGCGGCGTCGAACTGCAGATCGCCATGTATCTTGATGTCGGCGCGGGTCGTTTTGACAAGATCGGCGGCGGCGGCCACCCGGCTGACCCGTTCATGCTTGGCGCTGCCACCGGTCGAGAACGACAGCATGGCGACGCGCGGCTCCTCGCGGATTAACTCGGCGTAGGAATCGGCCGAGGCGATGGCGATCTCGGCCAGTTCCTCGACACTCGGCTCGACGATCATCCCGCAATCGGCGAAGACGAAGCCTCCCTTGGTCGTATGGTGGTGCTCGCAGAGCATCATCAGGAAGAAACTCGACACGATCTTGGCCTGCGGCGCCCGGCCGATGATCTGCAGCGCCGTGCGGACCGTGTCAGCGGTAGTGGCGATGGCGCCACCGACCGTCCCGTCGGCGTCGCCCTGTCGGACCATCATCGCGGCAAAGCCGAGTGGTGTCGTCATGGCCGCCTTCGCTGCGGCCTCATCGACACCCTTGTGACGGCGCAGTTTGTGATAGACGGCGGCGTAGTCGGCAGTCTGCGGCGCCCGTGTCGGGTCCAGGATGGCGACGCTTGCCGGATCCAAGCCGGTAGCGTCCAGCTTCGCGGCGATTGCCCGCGGGTCGCCGAGGAGTGTGATCCGGGCGATGCCCTCGCGCACCGCGCGCGCCGCACCCTCGATGATGCGCGCGTCCTCGCCTTCCGGCAGTACGATGTGTTTTGGCGAGGTCTTGGCGGCAATGATGATGTCGTCGAGTGGCTTCATGGTTCGCTGTCCTCGCGAGTGCGATTTGCCACGGCAGTCCGGGGCCTGAGCTCATCGCCGTCAGTTCAGATATGCGATGCCGATGAGGATGAAGACGGCGAGGAAGACGGTTTCGGCGACGACGAGGAGGACGGCCTCGCGACCGACGGAAAGGATGCTCTTCAGCGCGGTCTTCATGCCGACGGCGGCGATGCCGAACAGGAGCGCCCAGCCGGAGACGTCGGCGGTAATGTCGGCCGCCTGCCTGGGGATCAGGCCGAAGGAGTTGAGCGCGGCCAGCGCCAGAAAGCCGAGCACGAAGCCGGGGATCAGCGGTGGCCGCTTGCCGGCCTCGGCCTCGCTCTTGTGGGTGGCGCGGAACACCAGCGTGAACACCAGCACCACCGGCGCCAGCATGGTGACGCGGATGAGCTTGACCAAAGTGGCGGTCTCGCCGGCCGCGTCGGAAACCGAAAAGCCCGCGCCGACGACCTGGGCGACGTCGTGGATAGTGCCGCCGAGAAACACCCCGATGGCCTGGTCCTTCAGCCCGAAGATCGGGATCAGCAGCGGATAGACGATCATCGCCACGGTGCTGAGCACGGTGACGCTGAGCACGGTGAAGATCAGGTTGCGCTCGGAGAACTGGTTCTTCGGCAGGACGGCGGCGATCGCCATCGCCGCCGAGGCGCCGCAGATCGCCACCGAGCCGCCGGTCAAGAGCGCCAGCCGCCAGCCACGGCCGAGCAGCTTCGCCGCGGCGNAACTGGTTCTTCGGCAGGACGGCGGCGATCGCCATCGCCGCCGAGGCGCCGCAGATCGCCACCGAGCCGCCGGTCAAGAGCGCCAGCCGCCAGCCACGGCCGAGCAGCTTCGCCGCGGCGAAGCCGAACAGGATGGTGGCGACGACGCCGGCGACCAGCAGCGCGATCAGGCCGGGGCCGAGGCCGATCAACAGGGCGACGGAGATGCGCACGCCGAGGAGCGCGACGCCGATACGCAGGATCGTCTTGGCGGTGAAGTTGATGCCCGCCGCGCATTTGCCTTCCTCGGTGAGGAAGTTCAGGGCGATGCCCAGGAGCAGCGCCATCAGCATGGCCGGCGCGCCGTAATGCTCGGACAGGAATTTCGCCGCGACGGCGACCGTCGCCGCAACCAGCACCCCGGGGGCGTAGTCGGCAATTCGCCGCGATAGTCCCGACCCAGGGAGCGGAGCCGTCGACGCCATGTCCTGCGCGGCCGGGGACGTTGGGTCGGGCACTGTGCTCGGCAGCACGTCCTGGCTTGCGGTCATGACTCACTCCTTGCGGCGACGGCCAATGCGCCGCCGCCAGGGTCTACATGTGTCGGTGCTCTTTCAGCGCCGGACTTGACGCCGGCTTCCGCTTGTCGGACAGCATCCGATGCTTCACCCATGATCGAACGCGACGCTTGTGCGTCTGCGTGAACGCTTTGGGATCAGACGCCGCGCTGCGGGCGCATGTCTTTGGGGTCGATGCCGGCGACGACGACCGGCTTCTTCATCGCGTCGCGGCGGAACGGCTCGCCGAGCTCCTGGTTGAGGATCACCTCGATGAAGGTGGTGGCGCCCTTGGCCTGATCTTCGAGCGCCTTGGTGAGGGCGCCGGTCAGTTCGTCCTGGCCGCGCACCGTCACGCCCTTCATGCCGCAGCCCTCGGCGACTTTGGCATAGCTGAGCTTGGGATCGAGTTCGGTTCCGACGAAATTGTCCTCGTACCACAGCGTCGTGTTGCGCTTTTCCGCCCCCCATTGGTAGTTGCGGAAGATCACCATGGTCACCGCCGGCCATTCGTCGCGGCCGATCGAGGTCATCTCATTCATCGAGATGCCGAAGGCGCCGTCGCCGGCAAAGCCCACGACGGGCGTATCCGGACAGCCGATCTTGGCGCCGATGATCGCCGGAAAGCCGTAGCCGCAGGGGCCGAACAGGCCGGGCGCCAGATATTTGCGACCCGCTTCGAAGCTCGGATAGGCGTTGCCGATGGCGCAGTTGTTGCCGATGTCGCTGGACACGATCGCCTCCTTCGGCAACGCCGCCTGGATCGCCCGCCAGGCCATGCGCGGCGACATCAGCTCCGGTTCGCGGTCACGCGCTTTCTCGTTCCACACCGTGCCGGGATCGTCGTCCTCGTGATCCATCGAGGACAGCTGCTGCAGCCAGGCCGACTTGGTCTGGTGGATCAGCGCGGTGCGATCGGCCCGCCCGGCATCGCCGGCCGTGTCCGAGAGCTGGTCGAGGAGCTGGCGCGCCACGGCCGCAGCGTCGCCGCAGATGCCGACGGTGATTTTCTTGGTCAGGCCGATGCGGTCGGGATTGATATCGACCTGGATGATCTTGGCGTCTTTCGGCCAATAGTCGATGCCGTAGCCGGGTAGGGTGGAGAACGGGTTGAGGCGCGTGCCCAGCGCCAGCACCACGTCGGCCTTGGCGATCAGCTGCATCGCCGCCTTGGAGCCGTTATAACCGAGCGGACCGACCGCCAGGCGATGGCTGCCGGGAAAGGCGTCGTTGTGCTGGTAGCCGCAGGCAACCGGCGCGTCCAGCCGCTCCGCGAGCGCGATCGATTCCGGGATAGCGTTGCCGACGACGACGCCGGCGCCGTTGAGGATCACCGGGAACTTTGCCGTCGACAGCAGCTTGGCGGCCTCGGCGATCGCCGCCCGGCCGCCGGCGGAGCGCTCCAGCCGAACGATCTGTGGCAGATCGACGTCGATGACCTGCGTCCAGAAATCGCGCGGGATGTTGATCTGCGCCGGGGCGCAGCCGCGCCAGGCTTTCTCGATCACCCGGTTCAGTACCTCCGGCACCCGCGAGGCGTCGCGCACCTCTTCCTGATAGCAGACCATGTCCTCGAACAAGGCCATCTGGGTGACCTCCTGGAAGCCGCCCTGGCCCATCGTCTTGTTGGCCGCCTGGGGCGTGACCAGAAGCATCGGCGTGTGGTTCCAGTAGGCCGTCTTCACCGCCGTCACGAAGCCGGTCACGCCGGGGCCGTTCTGGGCAATCGCCATCGCCATCTTGCCGGTCACCCGGCTGTAGCCGTCGGCGATCAGGCCCGCATTGGTCTCGTGGGCGCAGTCCCAGAAGGTCACGCCGGCCTTCGGAAACAAATCCGACACCGGCATCATCGCTGAGCCGATGATGCCGAACGCATGTTCGATCCCATGCATCTGAAGAACCTTGATGAAGGCTTCCTCGGTCGTCATCTTCATGGTCGTATCCCCTTGATTATACGTGAGTGGAACCGTGCGTCCCGGCGCACAGATGGATCGTTCGGAGCGATCCCGCCGCCGAGGGACTATCCAATTTCGTCCTGATCCCGAGCCGATCCGCCGTTGCCGGACCCCGCGCTCGATCGGGCGGAGGCCGTCTGGCCGTGCCGCGGGCGGTCCGGACGAATCGCCCGATCAGCCCTTGCCCTTCCACGGGATGAGCTTGCGCTCGGCAAAACGCATCAGCATCTCGATCCCATAGCCGATCAGGCCGATGATGGTGATGCCGATCACCACCGTGTCGGTCTGCAGGAAGTTCTTGGCGATCATGATCATCGAGCCGACGCCCTTGTCGGCCGCCACCAGTTCGGCGGCGACGACCGTGCCCCAGCACACCCCCATCGCGGTCCGAAGGCCGGTGAAGATCTCCGGCAGCGCATTCGGCAGGATGACGTGACGCAGGATCTGCATCTTCGAGGCGCCGAGCGAGTAGGCGGCGTGGACCTTGGAGATCTTGACGCTGGCGACGCCCGACCGTGCGGCGATGATCATGATGAACAACGCGGCCAGGAACAACAGGAAGATCTTGGCTGTCTCGTCGATGCCGAACCACAGGATGATCAGGGGAATCAGCGCCAGTGGCGGGATCGGCCGGACGAATTCCACGATCGGGTCGAGCAGGCCGCGGCCAATCGTCGTCAGGCCCATGGCCAGTCCCAGCGGCACGCCGACCAGCGTTCCGAAGAAGACGCCGGAGATGACGCGATAGACACTGACCCAGATATGTTCCCACAGCGCGGTGTTGCGAAAGCCATTGCTGATCAGCGAGCTGAGGCGCTCGAAGACGGCGTCGATGGAGGGCCAGTAGATCGGCCGGATCCAGCCGAAGGCGGACGCCGCAAGCCACAGGCCCAAGAGCAGGGCGACGGTGAGGATCGAATAGGCTCGACCCGAATTGACCGCCGACGAATCGCCGAACTTGACGGTCTTTTGACGCGTGAAGGTATTGTCGGCGATGCCGAGCCAGATCGCCAGCTCGGATGGCTGCGGGGTCGATTTCGGCGAGTTCTCGGTGGTGTCGGTCATCATCCGTTCCCCTATCAAGCCACGTCGCCGTCGACATGGCCCATGATTTCTTCCTCCATGCCCCAGATCATCGTCAGAATTTCTTCGCGTTTTTCGATGAAGTCCGGCGATGCCTTGATTTGTCGCGGGCTCTCCGTGAGCCCCATTTCCGCGAAGGGCAGCCGGTACTCCCTGAACACCCGGCCTGGACGCGGAGCCATCACCATCAGGCGTTCGCCCAGAAACAGCGCCTCCTCGACCGAATGGGTGATCAAGATGATGGTCTTGCCGGTCTCTTTCCAAAGCTTCAGGACGAGGCCCTGCATCTTTTCGCGGGTCAGGGCGTCGAGGGCGCCGAGCGGCTCGTCCATCAAGATGACGTCGGGGTCGTTGGCGAGACAGCGGGCGAGGGCGACGCGCTGCTGCATGCCGCCGGACAATTGATAGACCGGTTTGTCGCCGAAACCTCGCAGCCCGACAATGTTCAGGAGACGCTCGACGGTGGCACGCACCTCGGCCTTCGGCTTGCCGGCCATATCGGGGCCGAAGGCGACGTTCTGCTCGACGCTCAACCATTCGAAAAGCGCGCCCTGCTGGAACACCATGCCCCGGTCGCGGCCCGGCCCGGTGATCCGCGACAGACCGCCAACGCCGTCACCGGACGCCCCCTCGGCGGTGCCATCGCCTTCATAGTGGATGCTTCCCGAAGTGGGCGACAGGAAGCCGGCCATGATGTTCAGCAATGTCGTCTTACCGCAGCCGGACGGGCCCAGCACCGACAGAAGTTCTCCCGGCTTGAGGGAGAACGAGACGTTTTTCAGCGCCTGCACGCTGCCGCCAGACGGCAGTGTGAAAATCATCGAGACGTCGTCGACGACGAACCCTTTCATCGAAATTCCTTCGCTGGTCCGATTCAACTGGGTAGGCGCGGCATGGTCTTCCCATACCGCGCTTGACGCAATCGCTACTGAAGGAAGGACGGGTCGATCATGCCGCTGTAATCATCGAGAGCTTTGTCCATCTCGCCCTGGGCGACGAAGAAATCGGCGACCTCCTTGGTGAACTTCTGGACCGATCCGCCGAGCCAGTTATCCGAGGCCTGTTCGGCGCTGGTGGGAAATGAGAACATGCCCAACATCTCCGTCGCCGCCGGAAGGTCCATGCCGGAAGCCTTGGCGATGATCGCCTGATATTTTTCCGGGTCGGCCGCATAGGCCTCATTGGCCTTGCTGGTCACGTCCATGAATTTCCGGAGCAGATCGGGGCTCTCCTCGGCGAACTCCTTCGTCACGGAAATCACGTCGAAGACGCGAATGCCGATTTCCTCCTGCTCGGCCGCCGTCATCAGCACCTTGCCATATTCCTTCATGCGCTGGAGCGGTCCGCCGAAGGCGCAGCCCATCGCCACATCGCCGCGCCCGAGCGCGATGGCGGCGTCGGCGCCGTTCATCTGCACCAGGTCGACCTTGGTGGCGTCGACGCCGAGATGATCGAGCATGCGCAACAGCTTGTAATGGGTGACGTTGCCGATCGGCGTGGCGACCTTCTTGCCTTCCAGATCCTTGGCATTGTCCTGGGTGATGCCGGCGTCATCGCGCACGACGCAATTGTCGGCTTCCGCGTAGGACACGGCAATCCCGACAGTCTTGAGGGGAAGGCCGTTGGAAACGGCGACGACGAATGGCACCAGTCCCTGGCTGAAGGCAATCTGAACGTCGCCCGAGGCCATCGCCTGCGACATCTCGTTGCCGTTGCCGAAGGCTCGCCAGTTCACCGTGACGCCGAGTTCCTTTTCGTAGGTTCCGTCGACCTGGGCGATCTGGTTGGCTGTCGGCCACTCGAGGAAATAGGCGACGGTGATTTCAGAGGGCTGCGCCACCGCGATGGACGTCGTCAGGGCGAATGCCGCCGCGGCCGCAAGGCCGGTCGAGATGCGAGTGAGAGATGTCATGTCGGCGTTCCATTTCTGTGAGATTGACGATGGCCTGTCGAGCCGATGGAATTTCTGCCTTGTCTCCTGCGAATGCGATCGGACGGCATCGAGCCGCCTTTGGACATCTGCCCGGACGCCGAGGCTGCGAGCGGCGGCGCCAAAGACCCCGGTCAACCCGGCGGTCGGACAGTCTACGCGCTCCTGTCTCCTCCCGAGCGCTGCATTCTGTGCTTGATGCTATGTCACAAGACCGGTGGCGATTAGGTCCAAAAGCAGGATTATGATGGGTCCAGACGTCGACTATTGAGTGAGGCGACAGTGATTACGTCAATTCTGCGAGGATCACTCCGGTCGGGATTGCTATCTTCTTGCAACTCTGAAGACCCGACGTGGCGGGTCGGCGCGCTGACTGCAGGGGGCGCAGAACTCATCGGTCGCTTCCCCGGTAAATGCTAAGTGATAAGTGCGAATTCTCCAAAAAAAGGCGCCTCGAACCCACGGGAGACGGTAGATGTTCTTGAGACAGAGCTCGGGAAACGGCGCTACGCCACATGCCTATCCGTCGTGCTCGATGCCGCCGTGCCCCTCGGGGGAAGAAGGGCCAATAGGCACACAAAAATTCATGTATATGAAAAATTGATTGATTATTTCACGTCGACATGATCTCTTTGTTTGGAGAGGCGAGGAATGGATGGCAGACGTGTCGACAACAGCCGCAGTCGCGCATGACGGGTCCGGAGAGGCGAGCAGGACGTCGCTCGGCGCCGATTTGCGCGCTCTGCGCAAGGCAAAAGGGCTGACGCTGGCGGAGCTGGCGCTGAGCATCGGCCGCTCGGTCGGCTATGTCAGCCAGGTTGAGCGCGGCATCTCCGCTCCCGCCATCGACGACCTGCGCAAACTCGCGACGCTGTTCGGGGTGCCGCTCGGCTGGTTCTTCGTCAACGACGAGGCGCCCGAGAACGAGCGTGGTGTCGTCGTGCGCGCCGGCGCTCGCCGCAAGGTCGGCAGCCAAGAGGCCGGCCTGACCGAGGAATTGCTGTCACCCGACCTTGGTGGCTCCTTCGAGCTGTTCCGTTCCGTGTTCGCACCCGGCGCCGAGCTTGCCGAAACGCAACGACGCGAAACCGAGGAAGCCGGTTATCTGATCTCCGGCGAGCTCGAACTCATCCTTGACGACCGTTGCCTGCTGTTACGGGCCGGCGACAGCTTCCGTTTCGCTCATCAGGCCTATCGCTGGCGCAATCCGGGCATCGAGCCGGCCGTCGTCATCTGGGTCATTTCCCCCCCGGTTTATTGAGGTCCCGCCATGGCCGAGCTTCCGTCCCACGCCCGCGTCGTCATCATCGGAGGCGGAGCGGTCGGAATGCTCGAGCCTTTATCATCTGGCCAAGGCGGGCTGGAGCGATCTCCTGCTGCTCGAGTCGAACGAGCTGACGTCTGGCTCCACCTGGCACGCGGCCGGCAACTGCCCGAACTTCGCCGGTTCCTGGGGCATCATGAAGATGCAGAATTACTCCAACCGGCTTTACGAGAGGCTGGGTGACGAGGCCGATTATCCGATCAATTACCATGTGACCGGCGCGCTACGCCTCGCCCATAGCAAGGAGCGGATGCAGGAATTCGAGCATGTGCGTGGCATGGCTCTCAATCAGGGTATCGCGATGGAGATGGTCACGGCGGCGGAGATGCGCGATCTTTGTCCCTTCCTGGAAACCCATGACCTCCAGGGCGGATTGTGGGACGCGGCGGACGGGGACATCGACCCGGCGCAGATCACCCAGGCGTTCGCCAAGGCCGCGCGCGGAATGGGCGCGACGATCATCCGATTCTGCCCAGTGACAGGGTTGAGCCAACAGAGCGACGGCACCTGGCATGTTGTGACCGCCAAAGGCACGGTGAAGGCGGGCATCATCGTCAACGCCGCTGGCTACCGCGCCGCGGAACTCGGTCGCATGATGGGCCGTGACGTTCCGATGGTGGCGATGTCGCACCAATATCTCGTCACCGAGGAAGTGCCCGAATTCTCCGCGCGCGAGACGAGCATCCCGATGGTCCGCGATCCCGACTCTTCCTACTATCTGCGCCAGGAAGGCAAGGGCCTGATCCTCGGCCCCTACGAGCACCAGGCCACGCCCTATTGGGTGGGCCGTGCCGATCCGATGCCGGCCGATTTCTCGTTCCAGCTCTGGTCGGACGATCTGGACCGCATCGAAAGCTATATCGAGGATGCCTGCGCGCGGATGCCGGTGCTGGCCAGCGCCGGCATCCAGAAGGTCATCAACGGGCCAATCCCCTATGCGCCGTACGGTCTGCCGTTGATCGGTCCCGTTCCGGGCATCAGCAATGCCTTTGAAGCCTGCGTCTTCACATTCGGCATCGTCCAGGCCGGTGGCGCCGGCAAGGTGCTCGCGGACTGGGTCACGGAAGGCGAGACCGAATGGGACATGTGGGCGGTCGATCCGCGCCGTTTCACCGACTTCGCCACCAAGTCCTACACGGTCGCCAAGGCCGTCGAGGTCTATTCGCACGAATACGCGATTCACTACCCCCATCTGGAATGGCCGGCAGGGCGGCCCGCCAAGACCTCGCCGGTCTACGAGCGGCTAAAGGCCAAGGGCGCTCGTTTCGGCGCCCGCGGTGGTTGGGAAAAACCGACCTGGTTCGGGACACCCGGCGACGAGGACGCTCCCGAGACCTATGGCCGTGGCGACTGGTTCGAGTCGGTGGCGCGCGAATGCGATGCTGTCGCAAACCAGGTGGGAATCCTCGACCTCACCGCTTTCGCCCGGTTCGAGCTGAAGGGCGAGGGGGCAGCGGAATGGCTGGGCGGCATGATCGCCGGCGCGCTGCCGAAGCCCGGCCGCGTGACCCTCGCCTATCTCTGCACCAGGGGCGGACGCATCCTGACCGAACTGACTGTCACACGCTTTGCCGAAGATCATTTCTGGCTGATCGGCGCCGTCGGTGGCCAGTGGCACGATCGCGACTGGCTGAGGCGCCACATGCCGGCGGACGCCGATTTCACGCTGACCGACGAAACGGCCGGCTGGGGCACGCTGGTCATCGCCGGTCCGCGGTCGCGCGATCTCCTCGCCAAGGTGGCGGACAGCGACCTGTCGAACGCGGCGTTTCCCTGGCTTTCCCACCAGCCTGTCGAGATCGGCATGGCGCGCGGCCTGGCGATCCGCGTCAATTATGTCGGCGAACTCGGCTACGAGCTGCATCTGCCGCTGGCAACGCTGGCCGGTGCCTACGACATGTTGTGGCAGGCCGGCGAGGAATTCGGCATCGCGGATTTTGGCGTCTACGCCATGGATTCCATGCGGCTGGAAAAATGCTACCGCGGCTGGAAGAGCGATCTGTCGACCGACTATTCGCCGCTGCAGGGCGGGCTCGACCGCTTCGTCCGGCTCGACAAGCCGGACTTCATGGGCCGCGACGCGCTGATCCGGGAACGGGAGGCTGGCGTCTCGGAGCGTTTTGCGCCGTTGATCGTCGATTGTGCGGCTGACCGCAGCGGCGTCGATCCTGTGCCGCTTTCGAGCGTCTGGAAGGGCGAGGAGCGCGTCGGTCTCGTCACCTCGGCCGGCTTCGGCCATCGCATCCAGAAGACGATCGCGCTTGCCATGTTGCGTGCCGATCTCACCGAACCCGGCACCGAAGTCGAAATCGAGATCCTCGGCGAGCGCCGCAAGGCGACGGTGGTCGCCGAGCCCATTTACGACCCTCGCAACGAGCGGCTGAAAGGTCTGTCATGACGACGAAACCGGTCCCTTCCTCGGCGCGCGCGGTGATCATCGGCGGCGGCGTCATCGGCTGCTCGCTCGCCTATCACCTGACCAAGCTCGGCTGGACGGACGTCGTCCTTCTGGAGCGAAAGCAGCTGACCTGCGGCACGACCTGGCACGCGGCCGGTCTCATCGCGCAACTCCGGGCGACCCACAACATGACGCGGCTCGCCAAATATTCGCAGGAGCTCTACGGCACGCTGGAGGCCGAGACGGAGGTTGCGACCGGGTTCAAGCGCAACGGCTCGATCACCCTCGCCTTGACCGACGAGCGGTTGCAGGAGTTGAAGCGCGGCGCCTCGATGGCGCGCTCCTTCGGCGTCGAGATCGAGGAGATCTCGGTCGCGGACGCCAAACGCCTGAATCCGCTATATAATATGGAAGACGTCACCGGTGCCGTCTATCTGCCGAAGGACGGGCAGGGCGATCCGATCAACATCGCGCTGGCTCTGGCCAAGGGCGCCCGCATGCGCGGCGCGCAGATCATCGAGGGCGTCGCGGTCACCGCCATTCACCAGGTCGACGGTCGCGCCACCGGCGTCGCCTGGCAGCGCGGCGAGGAGAGCGGCAATCTCTCGGCCGATGTGGTGGTGAACTGCGCCGGCATGTGGGCCCGCGATGTAGGCCAGATGGCGGGCGTCAACGTGCCGCTGCAAGCCTGCGAACATTTCTACATCGTCACCGAAGCGATCGCCGATCTGCCGCGCGACATGCCGGTGATGCGGGTGCCGGACGAGTGCGCCTATTACAAGGAGGACGCCGGCAAGCTATTGCTCGGCGCGTTCGAGCCGCGCGCCAAGCCCTGGGGACAGGACGGCATTCCCGCAGATTTCTGCTTCGACCAGTTGCCTGAGGATTTCGACCATTTTGCCCCGATCCTGGAGATGGCGGTTAATCGCTTTCCCGCGCTCGAAAAGGCGGGAATCCATACCTTCTTCAACGGACCGGAGAGTTTCACGCCGGACGACCGGTATCTCCTTGGCGAAGCGCCGGAACTCGCCGGGTTCTTCGTCGCGGCGGGCTTCAATTCGGTCGGCATCCAGTCGGCCGGCGGCGCCGGCATGGCGCTGGCGCAGTGGATCGAGGATGGCGAGCCGCCCTTCGATCTCTGGGATGTCGACATTCGCCGGATGCAGCGGGTGCAGAACAACCGCACCTATCTCGTCAACCGCGTCAGCGAGACGCTCGGTCTGCTCTATGCCGATCATTTTCCCTATCGCCAGTTCGAAAGCGCCCGCGGGGTGCGGACCTCGCCGCTGCACGAACGCCTGGCCGCGCGCGGCGCCTGCTTCGGCGAAACGGCGGGCTGGGAGCGGGCCAACTGGTTCGTGCCGAAGGCGGATCTGGAACGCGGGGTCAAGCCCGAATATCGCTACAGCTGGGGCCGGCAGAACTGGTTCGACTATGCGGCTGGCGAGCACAAGGCGGTGCGCGAGGCGGTCGGGCTGTTCGACATGTCGTCCTTCGTCAAGCTGCGGGTGGAAGGCCGCGATGCCTTCGATGTCCTGCAAAAGCTGTGCGCCAACGATGTCGACGTGGCACCGGGCCGCATCGTCTATACGCAATGGCTCAACGATCGCGGCGGCGTCGAAGCGGATCTGACCGTGACGCGTCTTTCCGAGACCGCGTTCCTGGTGATCACCGGCGCGGCTCAGGACGTCCGCGATATTGCGTGGCTGAAGCGCCATATTCCCGGTGACGCCCACTGCACCGTCACCGACGTCACCAGCGCCGAGGCCTGCCTTCCGGTAATGGGGCCGAATGCGCGCAAACTCTTGCAGTCGCTGACCGGCGCCGATCTTTCCAACGCGGCGTTTCCGTTCGCGACGGCCCGCGAGATCGAGCTCGGCATGGGCGTCGTGCGCGCCCACCGCATCACCTATGTCGGCGAGCTAGGCTACGAGCTCTACATGCCGAGCGATCTGGCCCGGCATGTCTTCGATACCGTAATGGAGGCAGGCGACGCATTCGGCCTGCGCCTTTGCGGCATGCACACCATGGATGCCTGCCGGCTGGAGAAGGCGTATCGCCATTTCGGCCATGATCTGTCCGACGAGGATCATGTGCTGGAGTCGGGGCTGGGCTTTGCCGTGAAGCCGGACAAGACGCCTGGCGCCTATGGCGATTTCATCGGCCGCGCCGCCGTGGCGGCGAAAAAGCAGGAAGGCCTGACGAGGCGGCTGGTGCAGTTCAAGCTCGATGATGCCGAGCCGCTGCTCTATCACACCGAGCCGATCTGGCGGGACGGCGCGATCGCAGGGTTCCTGACCTCGGGCGGCTACGGACATCATCTCGGCGCGGCAATCGGCCTTGGCTATGTGCAATGCGAGCCAGACGAAAAGCCCGGCGATATCGTCGGTTCCTCCTACGAGATCGAGGTTGCAGGCGAGCGCGTCGGTGCCATCGCCAGCCTCAAGCCGCTCTACGATCCCAAGTCGGAGCGGGTTCGCGCCTGAACGAGCGACCTCATACGAGGGCGAGTTTGATCAGGCCGATGGCGCAAAGCACGACCAACATCGCCAGGACGAAGACGCGGAACGATTGCGGGCTGGCGGACAGGAACCGCCGCCCGCCCAGCCAGACCCCCAACGCCATGAAGGGCAGGGCGAAGCCGATGCGCGCCAACGCCGTCACGTCGAACAGGCCGTTGAGGGTCAGCAGCGCGCTGCCCCAAAGGTCGATCGCGAACAGATAGGCGATGAAGACGGCGCGCATGATCGGCGCCGGGATCCGCCCGGCGGTAAAGGCCAGCGCGACGACGAGGCCGCCGACGCCGGCGGCGCCGTTGACGATGCCCGACACCAGACCGGTTGCGGCCAACAGGCTGCCGGACAGACGCAGCGCCAGCCCGGGACTCAGCCACAAGAGCAGGCTGGCGAACAGAATGAAGGCCAGCAGTGCGCTCTTCACCGGCTCGGGCGGCAAGGTGGCGAGCAAATGAACGCCGATCGGATTGCCGATCAGCGCGCCGGCGAACAGGAATCCCAGAATTCGCCAGTCGATCTCGCGCCAGACACCGCGCGCCTGACCGAGGCTCGCCGCGATCTCCAGACCGATGGCGATCGGCACCAGTTCGGCCGGCGGCAGGATGAGCGTCAGCGCCGCCATGATCACCGCCGACATGCCGAATCCGGCATATCCCCGCGCGAAACCCGCGCACAGGAAGACTGCCGCGCTGAGGACGAGGCCGCCGGCGCCGAGGTTCAGCATCGATGCGGGCATGGGAGACCGGTCATCATTATTCGGCGGCTTGCGTCGATGACGAGGGCAGGCTCCTGACGATCTCGGCCAATTTGCGAACGCCCTCGGCGATACGGTCGGTGGCGATCGCGGAGAAGCCGAGGCGGAAGTAGTTTCGCGGCGGATTGCGGCCGGCGAAGAAGAAATCGCCGGCCTCGATGACGATCCCTTGCTTCAGCGCCCGCCGCGCCAATTCACCGGCATCGAACCCCGGCGGTCCTTCCAGCCAATAGCTGGTGCCGCCGAAGGTCGGGCTGCGCGACCAGAACGGCAAATGGGTCTGCAGCGCCTCGCCCATGACCCGCCAGCGTTCGCGGTAAACACGGTGCAATCGCCCCAACAGCGCATCGTGATGTCCGAGAGCCAGGAAGAGGGCGGCGGCGCGCTGGTTGTTACCGGGCGGGTGGCGCAGCATCAGCCGGCGCAGCGCTCGCGCCTGATCGATCAGCGGTTTCGGGGCGACCAGAAAGCCGATCCGGACGCCCGGCACCAGGGACTTGGACAAGCTGCCGATGTAGATGACCCGCCCCTCCTTATCCAGCGACTTCAGCGCCGGGGTTGGTGCGGAGACATAGTTGGCCTCGAACTCGTAATCGTCCTCCAGAATGATCAGGTTGTTGGCGCTGGCGAGCGCCAACAATTCCTTGCGTCGGGACAGTGGTAGCGTCGCCGTGGTGGGGAAATGATGCGACGGAGTGATAAAGGCCAACTGACAGGCGGCCAGCCGCTCGTCCATCAGCAGCCCATTCTCGTCGACCGGGATCGGAACGACGTGCCGGGTGCGCAAGGCGAACATGTTGCGCGCGTCGGGATAGCCCGGGTCCTCGATGGCGACGCGCGTGTTCGCTCCGACCAGCAGACTTGAAACCAGGTAGAGGGCGTTCTGAGCGCCCATGGTGATGAGAATCTCCTCGTCACGCGCGGCGATTCCCCGGCGGGGCAGGATGCGGGTGCGGATCTGTTCGATCAGCATCGGGTCGTCGGCGTTGAAACGGTCCGCTGTCCACTGGTCCAGACCTTTTGCGCCCATGGCCTGGCGGACGCAGTCGCGCCATTCGGAAATGGGAAACAGGGTGTGATCGATCTGGCCGTAGATGAAAAGATAGGGATGGTCCCGCCAGTCTTCCGGCTTGACGATATTGACCTGACCGGCGGGATGGATTCGCAGGCGCGCCTGCCAGTCGATCTCGCCTTTGTCCTCTGTCGGGGCAGCCGCGTCCGCCGACGGCACCAGTCCCGTCAGGACCTCGGGGTTGACGTAAAAGCCGCTGCGCTCCCGCGCAAGCAGGAACCCATCCTCGACAAGGGCCTGATACGACAGCACGACGGTATTGCGCGACACGCCGAGCTGGCGCGCCATCGCCCGGGTGGAGGGAACCGATTCCATCGCCGAGAGCTGGCCGGCCAGAACGGCGGAGACCAGACCCTCGCGTATCTGCGCCTGCAGCGTGAAGGTTTCGCCCTTGTCGACATGAAACAGTGCGTTGCGCATGACGGTCCTGGCCTTACCCAATTGGGCTATCTGGTCCTACGATCAGGCCAGACCGGACGGTATCGTGGGGACGCTGACATTCGCAAGTGAATCCCGCCAAACTTCCATCGAGGTGAACCATGAGCTCCAGATCCGCAGCCGCAGACGTCGCCTTTTCACCCACCAATTCCCTCGAAGCCCACTGGATGCCATTTTCCGGCAATCGCGACTTCAAGCAGAGTCCGCGGATGGTGATGCGCTCAGAGGGCATGTTCTGCTGGGACCAGAACGGCAATCAGGTCATCGACGGGTCGTCCGGCCTGTTCTGCTGCCCCGCCGGTCACGGGCGCAAGGAAATCGCCGATGCCGTTCACCGGCAGATGCTGCAAAACGACTATGTCGCGCCCTTCCAACTGGGTCAGCCGACTTCCTTCGCCCTGGCACAGAAGGTCGCCGATCTCCTGCCGGAGCCGATCAACCACGTCTTCTTCGTCAATTCGGGTTCGGAGTCGATCGACACGGCGTTGAAGATCGCCATGGCCTATCACCGCGCCCGCGGCGAGGGAGAGCGCATCCGCTTCGTGTCGCGCGAGCGGGCCTATCACGGCGTGAACATCGGCGGGGTGTCACTGTCCGGCATGATCAAGAACCGCGAGGCGTTTCCCGCCACCATGCCGCATGTGGCGCTGATGCGGCATACCTGGCAGGAAGAGAACAAGATGACGCGCGGCCAGCCGGAGCACGGCGCCGAACTCGCCGAGGATCTGGAGCGCATCTGCCAGACCTACGGTCCGCGGACCATCGCCGCCTGCTTCGTCGAGCCGGTCGCCGGCTCCACCGGAACGCTGGTGCCGCCGAAGGGCTATCTCAAGCGGTTGCGCGAAATCTGCGACAAACACGGCATCCTGCTGGTGTTCGACGAGGTGATCACCGGCTTCGGTCGTCTCGGCGCGCCGTTCGCCTGCGACAAGTACGATGTCGTGCCGGACATCGTCACCATGGCCAAGGCGCTGACTAACGGCGCCATTCCGATGGGCGCGGTCGCAGTGCGCGACGCGGTCTACGAGACGGTTACCAACGCCAGCCCCGAGGGCGCCGTCGAGTTCTTCCACGGCTACACCTATTCGGCGCATCCGGCCGCCTGTGCGGCGGGATTGGCGGCGCAGGAGATCTACGCATCCGAGGGCCTGTTTGACCGTGCGGCGGAATTGGCGCCGTATTTCGAGGAGGCGATCTTCGGCCTCAAGGACCACCCGCTGGTGTTCGACCTGCGGGTGGTCGGCCTGATGGCCGGCGTCGAGGTCAAGAGCGACGGGGCGCCGGGCCGGCGCGGCCAGCAGATGCAGAAGGATCTGTTCTGGAACGGCTGCCACGTGAAGTTCACCGGCGACGTCGCGGTGGTGGCGCCGGCCTTCATCGCCGAGCGCAAGCATGTCGACGAGATCGTCGACAAACTGCGCAGGACGCTCGACCAGCATCTTTAGCACTGTGGTTTTTGCCGTTTCTTCGATGAGCATTACTTCACGATCGAACGCGCGCGAGAGTGCCAGCCCAAGCCACGCGAGCTCGCCGATCTATTCCGAACGGGGTGATCGGCGGGGCCTCGATTGCAGGATCGAATGCCGTGCGCTTCGACATCGATCCGCGGCAAGCGAATCTTGGCCGACTGTTCCGGTCAACCGGGCACGGCCTCCGACACCGGATCGGCATCGGGCGCGGGATCCTTGGGCTCCTGCACACGGAAGACGACGAGGTAAAGCGCCGGTATGAAGAGAAGCGTGATCAGCGTTCCCGCGATGATGCCGCCCATCATCGCATAGGCCATCGGCCCCCAGAACACCTCGCGCGAGATCGGGATCAGCGCCAGGCTCGCCGCCGCCGCCGTGAGCAGGATCGGACGTGCCCGCATCTTGCTCGCCTCGAACACCGCACTCCAGGGGTGAAGTCCTTCTTCGCGCAAGACCTCGATCTGATGGACGAGGATGATCGAGTTGCGGATGAGGATGCCGATAAGCGCCAAGACGCCCAGGATCGCGACGAAGCCCAGCGGAGCTCCTGACGGAATCAATGCCGCGACGACGCCGATCAGGCCCAGCGGCGCGGCACTGATGACGATGAGCGTTGCCCTGAAGCTCTGCATCTGGATCATGATCAGGGTCAGCATGGCGACGAGCATCAACGGCACGACGGCGGCTATCGGTCCCTGGCTTTGGGTGCTCGATTCCACCGCACCGCCGATTTCCACCGTGTATTCGGCGGGCAGGCTCTCCCGGAACGCGGCGATCTTTCCTCCGAGATCCGCGACGATCGTCGCGGGTTGTGCCGGCCCGAGGATCGCCGCGCTGACCGTAATGGTCGGGATGCGCGAGCGCGAGTAGAGGATCGGGTCTTCATAGTCGTAGCCATAACTGACGAGGCTTGCGAGCGGGATCGCGGCACCTTGAGAATTCGTCAGCTGCAGGTTCTCGATCGCCTCGATGGAGTCGCGGTCCGACTGGCGGCCGCGCGCCACCACGTCGACCAGATAGATGCCGTCCCGGACCTCCGTGATCGTCAGACCGTCGAGGACGAGGTTCAGTGTCGATGCGATCTGCTGTGACGTCACGCCCAGCTGGCGCGCCTTGTCCTGCAGGATTTCCACCTTGAGCGCCCGGGCCGGCTCGTTCCAGTCCATGACGATCGATCGCAGGCGGGGATCTTGCGCCATGACGGCCGAAAGCTCGCGCGCGCCGGCGCGCACCACCTCGATATCCGGGCCGCCGATGCGGTACTGCACCGGTCGGCCGACGGGTGGTCCAAGCTCGAGATTCTTCACATAGACGTCGATGCCGACGAGATTCGTGCGGGCGAATGTCTGGATCTTGTCACGGACCCGCTCGCGCGCCGCGATATCCTTGTTGACGATAACGACCTGGCCGAAGAACGGGTTCGATGGCTGGACATCGTAGGCGAGGATGAAGCGCTCGGCAGATCGGCCGACATAGGACGAGAAATGGTCGATGTCGTCGTCGCCGACCAACGTCGCCTCGAGCTTGTCCATTTCGGCCTTGGTCTCGGCGATGGTTGCGTTTCGCCGCAGCATGAAGTCGATCACGAGTTCCGGCCGGTCGGATGTCGGGAAAAACTGTTGCTGCACGAAGCGCATCGAATAGATCGAGCCGGCAAAGAGCGCGACCGTGAGCAGGATCGTGATCCAGCGCCGGCGCATCGCGACCCGCAGGATGCGGCTGAAAGCGCGCCGGGCAAAACCGGGCTTTGCGTCGTGCTTGTGCATCGACTTGGGCAGCAGCAGCACACCAATCAGCGGCGTGAACAAGACGGCGACGACCCAGGACAGGAGCAGAGCCAGGGCGATGACCACGAACAGCGAAAAGGTGTACTCGCCGGCATTGGAATTGTTGAATCCGATGGGCAGGAAGCCGGCAACCGTGACGAGCGTTCCCGACAGCATCGGAAAGGCGATCGAGGTCCAGGCGAAGCTCGCGGCCTTTTCCCGTGTCTCGCCCATTTCCAGGCGGGATACCATGGTCTCGATCGCGATCATCGCGTCGTCCACCAGAAGACCGAGGGCGATGATCAGCGCACCGAGCGAAATCCGCTGCAGCGTCAGGCCGGCATATTCCATGCCGATGAAGGTCATGGCGAGGACCAGCGGAATCGACAAGGTGACGACCAACCCCGCGCGAAAGCCAAGGCTCACGAAGCTGACGACAAGGACGATGAGCACCGCTTCGAGAAGCGCCTGGGTGAAGCCGCCGACGGATTCCTCCACCACGGCCGACTGATCGGCGACGAGGTGTACGCCGATGCCGACCGGCAGTTCGGAGACGATGCGCGCCATCTCCTCCTTCAGATTCTCGCCGAAGTCGACGATGTTGCCGCCCTTTCGCATGCCGATGGCAAGGCCGATCGCCGGCTGGCCATTATACCGGAAGAGCGCCGAGGGCGGGTCCTGGTAGCCCCGCTTGATCGTCGCGACGTCGCTGAGGCGGAAAAAGCGATCGTTGACGCGAAAATTGACCGAAGCCAGACTGTTTTCCGAGGCGTATTGGCCCGACACGCGCACGAAGATGCGCTCGGGTCCGGACTGCACGACACCGGACGGCGCGATCGCGTTCTCGGCTTTCAGCGTATCGATGATCGACTGCTGGTCGATGCCGAGCCCGGCGATCTTGCGCAGCGAAAATTCGAGGAAAATCCGTTCGTCCTGGGCGCCTACGAGTTCCACCTTGCCGGATTCCGGCAGCTGCAGGACTTTCGTGCGCACGGCTTCGACATAATCGCGCAACTGGCGTGGCGTGAAGCCGTCGGCGGTAAAGGCATAGATGTTGCCGAATACGTCGCCGAACTCGTCGTTGAAACCGAAGCCTTGAAACTCCGAGGGGAAATCGCCGCGAATGTCCGCCATCATGTGCCGGACGCGGGTCCAGATGCTGGTGATCTGACCGGCCTTCGTCGTCGGAAGCAGATTGACGAAGATGACGGTCTGACCGGGTGTCGTGATCGACCGGGTATAGTCGAGGGAGTCCAGCTCCTGGAGCTTCTTCTCCATCCGGTCTGTGACCTGCTCGGTCATTTCCTTGACGGTCGCACCGGGCATGACGCCCGAAACGACCATCGTCTTGATGGTGAACGGCGGGTCTTCCTCGCGGCCGAGATTGAGATAGGAAAGCGCGCCGACGAGCATCGCGATGATCATCAGAAACCAGACGAAGGAGCGATGGTGAAGCGCCCAGTCGGAGAGATTGAAGCGTTTCACGATGGTCTTTCGCCTTCCGCCATATCCGTCAGCGAGATGGCTTGCCCATCCTCAAGGCTGTGGACGCCGGCGATGACCACGCGCTCGTCGGGTTTCAGTCCGTCGTCGATCCGCACCGCGCCATCGGCCGCGTCGCTCACCGTCACGGCGCGCCGTGTCACCGTCTTCGCCGTCTCGTCCACGACCCAGACCGAAGCCTTGCCGTCCTCTTCCAGGATCGCGCTTTTCGGCACGATCACCGACGCCGGCTGCCCTGCCTTCTCTTGCGGGATCGCTTTGATCAACGCCCCGATGCGAAAGGCGGGCGGGGGATCGGCAAGCGTGATGCGCACCCGATTGGTGCGGGTCAGGGCCTCGGCCTGCGGCGCGATCTCGCGAATCCCGCCCTCGACGCTGAGATCCGGCTCGATCTGCAGGACGACGCGGAAGCGGTCGCCGGCGGTCAGAGCCGAACCCTGGGCCGCCGGTACATCCACGACCGCCTCGCGCTCGCCGGTCCGGGCAAGTTTGAAGACCGCCGCGCCAGCCGACACGACTTGACCGACATCCGCCTCGCGGTCCGTGATGACCCCGTCATAGGGTGCCGTGAGAACAGCGAAACTCAGCGCATTCTCGGCCTTATCGAGCTGCGCCCGTGCGCTTGCGAGCTCGGCATCGGCAACCTGACGGCTTTGTTCGGCGACATCGAGATCGGATTGCGACACGGTCTTGTCGGAGAACAGGGTCCGCGTGCGCTGGGCACTCGCCCCAGCCGTGCGAGCCTGAATCCGGGCATTGGCCAATTGAGCCTTGGCAGAGCGCAGGTCGGCGGCGAGCGTTTCGGCGTCGATTGCAGCGAGTGGCTGCCCCTTCTCAACCTGATCGCCGACGTCGACATCTCGCGAGATCAGCCGGCCGAGGGTGCGAAACGCCAGGGTCGTCTCGAAGCGGGGCGCGATCCTCCCGCTGAACCCCTCGTCCGCGACCACGTGCCGGGCGACGACCATGGTCAGAACCGGGCGCGGCGGCAACGGCGCGGCCTCGGACCCGGTGTCCTCGCTGCAACCCGTCAGAAGAGGTGCCGCAACAAGCAACACGGTGAAGAAAAACGCTCTTTTCACGATCCGGCCTCTTCATCCATGGCGACGAGATCGGGGATCTGTCCTGGCCGCACGAGCTGGGACCCCTCCGTGATGACCCGGTCGCCGGCCGCAATGCCCTCTTCGACGACGATCTTGCCGCTTTGGTAGGAACCGATCGTCACGGGTGTCAGCCTGACGGCGCCAGTTTCCTTCTCAACGGTCCACACCGCCGCTTTGCCGCGATCCGCCATCAGCGCCGTCCAGGGCAGGACGATCGCCTGTTCCTGGGCTTCGCCGACATCCGTGCCGACGACGGCCGAGCCGAGCGTCATCTGCGGCGGAACCGTGTCGAGCCCGACCTTGACCTTGACGGTGCCGGTCGTCGAGTCGATCAGCGGCGAGACCTCGCGCACCGTTCCCATGGTTTTCACCGACGGATCGCCGACGAGCGCGATCCTGATCGAGTGTGACTTCCGCGAGCCGATAAGCAGCTGTTCCTGAATCTCGAAGACCGCGTCGCGATCGCCGTCCTGGGCAAACCCAAAGGCCGTCTGGGCCGCACTGACCACTTGGCCGGGATCGACGCTGCGACTGGTGATGACACCATTAGCGTCAGCCCTCAGAACGGTCTCTTCCAGGTTCGTCCTGGCCGTTTCCAGATCGGCACTGGCCATGTCGACGGCGCTGGTCGCCGATGACAGTGCCTTTTGCGCATCGTCGAAATTCCCGCGGGTCGTAAAGCCCTTGCCGAACAGGTCCTTTTGTCGCTGAAACGCCGAGGAGGCCTGAGTCAGTTGCGCGTTCGCGGCATCCACCGCCGCTTCGGCGGCCGCCACACCGGCTTGTTGCTCGGTCGGATCGAGCTTGGCCAGCACCTGTCCCTCTGTCACCTTCGCACCGACGTCGACGGCGACATCCGTCACCCGGCCACCGGTCTGGAAGGAATAGGTCGCGGTGTGGCGCGCCGTGATCTCGCCCGTCAAAGTCGTGGTCTGGCTAATGGTTTCTGGCTCGACGGTGACGAAACCGACTGGCTCGGGCGGCCTTTCCACGTTGGCATCAGGCGCACAGGCAGTGAGTGCGGATGCGGCCGTCGCAACGAGAAGCACCCGGACCAGGCTCGAACGAGCGTCCATTCTGCCAATCATCGACTTCGCACCAGATTGCTTGTTTGCCAAGTTGCTTTATCATTGAGCTAAATCAAAGAAAGGGTCGCGTCAATGGCGGGCGGCAACGACGAGGACGGTAGCGAAACGGCGAGGGAGGCGACATCGGACGAGGTTTTACGTCTTTTCAAACGGGTCCTGCAAACCGCGATCGACTTCGACAAGGAGCTCGCCGCCCGGCACGGCCTCGCGCTCACCGACCTTGGCTGTCTTGGGTTCCTGGAGAGCAGCAAGGCTCCCGTCAGAGGCAAGATGATCGCCGAACATGTGGCGCTGTCGACCGGGGCGACGACAGCGCTTCTCGACCGGCTAGAGCGCGCCGGTCTTGTCGAGCGGCGCCCCAATCCGGCGGACAGGCGCGGTATCGTGATCGCGCTGGTCGAGGAAAACGCCCGGCCAATCCTCGACGAGCATCGCCACATGCGCGACCGGCTCTCTGCAACGATCGCCAGTCTTACAACGACGGAAGCCGAGACGGTCGCGAAGTTCCTGCGCACGCTGCTTGAGCGTTTCGATGGCTGAACGCACTGGCATCCGCGGGATGCTGTCACCTCGATGGGCGCTCGGCCTGGGAGCGATGCGCCTGGAGCAACTGGAGCCGTTGCCAGCTGAAACCTTCACCCATAATTCCGATATCGGAATGGTCGCAGCCGAACCAAAACATCGAAGATGGGTCGCGAATTGAAAGGGCAGCTCTACATAAACCTGACGTCTCGGTATCGTCGAAACCAAACTTCTGGAAGTGTGGAGAGGCAAGAGGAGCCGAGTCGTCGAATCGTCAGCCGAGGTCGTCGATAGGAACGGCTCTGGGCTTTTTTGTACCCAAAAGCCGCCCGTCGAAACACGGTCCGTTCGTCTTCTGACATTTTGATTGAGGCGCAGACTCTCTTCCTGGCCATTCCGGCCATGGGAGAGAGATAACGGGAGTTGGGTGACTTGCATTGGTTTGCGTCGAGAGGACTCTGGCACTCATTCGCTCCGACGCACCAAGGCGTCGATCATCTACAAGGCGACTGGCAACCTGCGGGCTGTCAAACACCGAGAACGGCCGCGACGGAACTGTCGCGGCGGCCGATCTTACGCCCAGACAGGGTTGAAACTTGCCGGACCGCCTTCCCCGTACTGGTCTTCTTCCGACATTGCGCCCTGCGCCATTCAAGTCGGACCTGCAATCATTGACGTGATCCGCTTGGCGAGCGCGGCCATGTCGAACGGTTTCGTCACCACCTGCATGCCCTGATCAAGCTGGCCGTTGCTGAGCACGGCGTTCTCTGCATAGCCCGTGACAAAGAGGACTTTGAGTTCAGGTCGGATCTCCCGCGCCGCGTCAGCTACCTGGCGCCCATTCATCCCGTTGGGAAGCCCGACATCCGTAATGAGAAGGTCGATGCGCACGTCGGACCGGAGCACCTTCAGCCCCTGCGGGCCGTCTCCAGCCTCGAGCGCGGTATAGCCCAGGTCCTCCAGCACGTCGACGACCAGCATTCTGACCAGCGGCTCGTCATCGATGACCAGCACCGTCTCGCCGGCGCCGCCACTGTCCGGCGCTTCCTGAGGCGCTGGGACATCGACTGCCGCCTCGGCATGGTGACGGGGCAGCGAGATGCAGACCATGGTGCCTTTATCGACCTCGGAGTGGATCCGGACCTGCCCACCGGACTGGCGGACGAAGCCGTAGATCATCGAGAGCCCGAGCCCGGTGCCGACGCCGATGGGCTTAGTCGTGAAGAACGGATCGAACGCCCTCTCGATCACGTCTGCGGGCATGCCCGTCCCGTCGTCGGACACGCGCATCGTCACATATTGTCCTGGCGGCAGGTCGCGCTCGCGGGCGCTGCGCTCGTCGAGCCACTCGTTGTCCGTCTCGATCTTGATCCTGCCGCCGTCCGGCATGGCGTCGCGGGCGTTGAGACAGAGGTTCAGGAGGGCGTTCTCGAGCTGGGGGGCATCGACCAGCGTGGTCCACAAGCCTGCCTTTGCGACGGACTCGACCGTGATCTGCGGTCCCACCGTTCGCCCGATCAGCTCCTCCATGTCCCGGACAAGACGGTTCACGTCCGTCGGCTTGGGGGCCAGAGTCTGGCGGCGCGAAAAGGCGAGGAGGCGGTGGGTGAGCGCGGCCGCGCGCTTGGCGGCTCCTTGCGCCCCGACCATGTAGCGGTCGATGTCGCCGATCCGTCCCTGCGCGATCCGACTCTGCATCATCTCGAGGCTGCCGGTGATCCCGGCGAGAAGATTGTTGAAGTCGTGCGCGAGGCCACCCGTCAACTGGCCGACGGCTTCCATCTTCTGGCTCTGGCGGAGGGCATCCTGCACGGTCGCAAGCTCAGCCTCCTGCGCCTTGACCGCGCTGAGGTCGCGGCCGATGGCGATGAAGTTTACACCGTCCTCTTCCGGTGCCACGGTCCACTCGATCGGCTTCCATCCCCCGTCCGCGTTCGCGATGCGGTTCTCGAAGCGCGTTGGCCGTTTCGTTTCACCCATGCGGGCGAGCCCCGCCAGCGTGGGGCCCTCGTCGTCGGGATGCATGAAGCTGGCATAGGGCCTCTCCAGAAGCTCGGTCTGCGACCAACCGAGCACGCGCGTCCAGGCTGGGCTCACGGCTGTCATCATGCCGCTGAGATCGGCGCGTGCCAGCATGTCCTCCGACAGCGTCCACAGTCGGTCGCGCTCTGCGGTGCGTTCGGCGACGCGTTCCTCGAGCGTCCGGTTCAGCTCGCGCAGGCTCGCCTCGCTCTCCTCCAGTGCGCGCTGCGCGAGGACACGCTCGGTGACGTCGTAGCCGCCGACGAAGATACCCGTCACGTCGCCAGCCTCGTCTCGGACGGGTTGGAAGAGGAGGTCGATGAAGCGGTCGGCGTAGTCGTTGCCGATCCGGATCGGCAGCGCGCGTCCCGTGAAGGGTGCCCCCGTCGCGTAGACGCGGTCGAGAAGGCCTATAAAGCCCTGTCGTTCCAGCTCTGGAAACACCTCCCGAACGGTGTGTCCGACGAGCTCGCGGGGACCGGAAAGCGCCACATAAGCATCGTTGACGTACTCGTAACGGTGCTGCGGGCTCGCCAGCACCGCTACGAAGCCAGGCATCTGCTGGAGAAGGAGCCGCTGCCGCCTGTTGATATCGGCTTCCCGACGCTCCGCCAACACCTCACGCGTCGTCTCGATGCAGGCGCAGAACAGTCCGGCCACCGTGCCATTGTCGTCGGGGACCGGCGTATAGGAAAACGCGAAGTGGGCTTCCTCGGGATAGCCGTTGCGATGGAGCGTCAGCTTGAGGTCATCCATGTGCACCGGATCGTTCGCGAAAACACGGTCCATCAGCGCGCCGACCTCGTGGCGCAACTCGGGCCAGACGTCGAAGAAGGGACGGCCAAGCGCGGCGCCCTCCCTCGTGCCCAACATCGGCGCATAGCTCTCGTTGTAGATGAGGGTGCGGTCAGGCCCCCAGGCCACAAACATCGGCTGACGCGAGTTAAGCATGACCCGGACCAGGGTGGCCAGTGACCCGGGCCATGTATCCGGCGTCCCGAGGGATGTCGCCTCCCAGTCGTGGTCCCGGAGCCGCGCTCCCATCTCGCCGCCTGCGAAAAGGAAGGGGACGGGCTGTATTGACGTTTCGTTCAACTGCGAATCCTTTTTTGCACCACGATCGAACTCTCGGACGGGTACCGGTTGTCGCGCCATATTATCGAGAAGAAGCGCGCTTGGCAGTCGTGCCCTTGCAGGCTCGCACAACTGAATCGGCCACACGCCGGGTCTTTTCGAAGGGTAGGAGGTGAACCTCTCGGCAGATTTTACTTTGTTCGGTGTCGTAACTTTGTGGGCCAAAGGCGGCGGGCAGGGGCTCGTTTTCCTGGATCCGTCTCGAATTAGGCGGACGGTCGGCGAATTCAATCGTCCAACGAGCGCGTCCAAACCTCTCCACAACTGCGGCACACCTGACCTGTGAACTTGACGGCTACCTGGCCGGCATTCTCGTCTGTCCGGATCTCATGTCGGGAAAGTGGCCGCAGAAGGTTTGCAGCCGCTGCGATGACCAAGAAAGCCAGCCCGTGTTCGAGGACATGAGCCACGTCCAGGCCACGATCGGGGTGGTCTTGAACACTAAGCGTCGGTTCCTACAGCACTGTCTCGAATACCCGTTCCACCTGGAGCCAGACCATGAGCGCCCGGGCGGCTGCCGTCCGGCGCTCGCCTGTCTGCAACGATCTCACGATTTCGGAGCGACGGAATCGCGCACGCAGATTGTACGGAATCTTCCTGCGGAAGTGGAATCGGGAGCCTTTGAGGCGAAGGTTCGCCGCGCCCGCCATGGTGTCAGCCCTGACGGAGTGGACCAGCCCGGTGGACCCGCTGGGAGTCCCTCGGACGATCGACCGATCAAAGCGGTGCGGAAACAATAGCTTGGGAGAAAATTGGCTGCCCTTTCTGAACCATTATCGAACCATGTGCCTAGCGCCGAACGCGGATTTCCGGCACTTGCTTGAGGAAGTCGGCGAGCTTCGACTCGCCGCCTGATCCGCAATCCACCGATAGTGTTTAGGTATCAGTTGACGATGACCGCCGAATCGTGTGTAAAGTGGTTCGTTAACAGGCAACGGAGAACCGAAATGTCAGGGGAGAAGTTCGGCGAGTTCGTTCGCGGTGCGCGGGAGGCGAAGGACATCGGCCTGCGGGAAATGGCCAAGATGATCGGCGTGAGCCCGACCTACCTATCGAAGGTCGAGCGCGACGAGTTCGCGCCGCCCGCCGAGGACAAGGTGAAAGCGATTGCTCGGGTGCTCGGCTGCGACGTGGACGAATTGCTGGCGCGGGGTGGCAAGGTGGCCTCGGACCTGTCGGACATCATCAAGCGGCATCCTGTCGAACTGGCGGCGCTGCTGCGCACCACCACGGGCCTGACGCCGGACGATATCACCAAGCTCGCCCGCAATGCGCAGCGGGCGAAGGACAAGTGAGCGCCTGATCGGGCGGCGATGGATGAAGATGCAGATGAGGATCGAGACCGATGACCCTGTTCGTTTCCTATGTGTCCGATGAGACGATCGAGAAGGACGCGCAGGCGCTCCTCGCCGAATTCGCCCATACGCGCGGCGTCTTGATCGAAGCGCCGATCCCGATCGACGACATCATCGAGAAACACCTCAAGATCGGACTTGAGTTCGACGACATGCATCGGCGGTTCGGCGTGCCGCGCTCGGGCCTCACACTCGATCCCGACATTCTGGGCGCGATCTATTTCGGTGATAGGCGGGTCGTGATCGACGAAAGCCTCGATCCCGACGCCAATCCCTGTAAAATCGCTTGCAAGAATGACCCCCTAAGCGGGGTTTTTCGCATCCAAGAATGACCCCTGCTTTGGTTTGTCACAGTCTCTTCCGGATGGGCTTTTGCTCCGTTTGGAA
>NZ_JAZHLK010000005.1:0-148505 GCF_036549515.1 Aurantimonas sp. E1-2-R+4
GGATTTCGAGAACCTGTCGCGCAACGCGCTCGCATTCCTCAAACTGGCGTCTATCCGCCTAATGCTGCGAAGGCTTTGTTCAAATTGAACAACTTTCCGGACCGACTCTAAGAAGCGAACTTCCCTCCAATGCAAACACTGCTGGACGCTGAGTTGTCAGGAAATCGCTGAATGTCGTCTTGCCGGCGCACTTGTGGCCAATGACGATGAGGACGTTCCGCCGATCAGCTGGCAGCAAGGACAGCTGGTCTCCAGCCTCGATGCTCGGCTCAGCTGGACGACGAACGATGTAGTTGCGACTGCCTATGTTGAGCGCCGCGTTTAATTCCTCGAGTCGTTCGATCAACGAGCCGATAGACTTCGCACGGAAGTCGAAGGCAAGCGATTCCTCAAACTCCATTTCTCCGAGGCGCTTTCCCGAGCCATTGGGAACAAACCAGCCGTTGAACGTCTGCGGAGTCAGCCATGGATATTGCGGCGAGGCCTCGAAGTGCGGCGGCTCCGTAGCTACGGCGCCCGACGTCTCTCCATGAAAAAAGATCGGCTGCGATAGCGACGGTAGTCGCAGTGCGATGTCCGACTTCACGACGGCGCGACGGTCACCACCGCGCAGCGCAATCTGCCTGTCCAATTCCTCGAAGGAGGTGTCCGCGAACCACTCCTTAACCCGGGTGCCAGGATAGTCGTTGTTGTCGCTCAGGGCCTCCAATCGCAGCGAGGTATCCTCGACGAAGAAAACCGATCGACGCTCAAACTCCTGGCTTACCTGCTTGAGCGCCTCGCTAAGCAACCCCTCGGTCCCGAGGGAATAATCCTCATCATAAGGCTCGTGTCGGCTCCGATAGTGGTTCAGCTGATAGCCGTTTCGCATGAAGATCAGGCGGGCCTGAATGAGCTTGTCTGCGTTCGAAGTGTAGAAAAAAGTCCTCAGAAGCCGGTCGAACCGAAAGACGTCGCCATAGTGCGGCCTCACGCGACTACCAGTCGACGGACGGTTGCGCCTCGGTTGAGCCCACTATACGAGCCGAGCCACGCGGCCTCGCGCGAAAGACAAATAGATTGAATCTCTTCAGCAATAGCGTCATTCGCACCATCAAATATCACGTAAACTAGCGGCCCCATGCTGCTCATGCCGGCAGCATAGCCCTCGTAATGTAAAGATTCCAAGAGCCGTTCGACTGGTGTACCACAACGCTCGACTTCCAGACGCTTGAATCCTACTGTCGCCATGGCCTTCATAGCAGAGGCTAGCGCCTTAATATCCACGGAGCGAAAGGCAGGCAGAACGCCATGATAAAGTAGCGCCATCGCGCGTAACGCATCATTCGATTTGATGGGGGCATTTTCGTCGAAAAAGCGACGTTCATCAACCCCGTGAACCGACGATGCCACTGGCATGCAAAGCCCGATACGCCATTGATCGGGGAACGGAATTCGAAGCATCAATAGCGGCGCCAAATTAGCCATATGAGCCCGAGAGGGCAGCAGGCCATCGACGAGATCCCGCGGCCTACCGGCGTCCCATAAAATACCACCCTCGTAGAACCCGTGCACCCCGATGCCGGAAGCGCCGCCACGACCGCTCGCGCGTTGCTGCGCAGCCCGATCACGCGATGATCCGGTAAGCTCGTCAAACCCAACGACGATGCTCAACTTCAGCGCTGTTTTAGTACCGAAGCCGACATGCTGAGGCGCATGTTCCTTTATGGTGGCGGCCGCGCCGACGCCGCTTTCTTCGACAAGCGAATGAAGCAATTCGATTAGCTCACGGCGGGCATCTTCATCGAGAGACGCGACTCCCTCGACGAAAACACGATCGTTTCGTCGAAGCTCAACCCGGGATGCTGTGCGATTGACCATGAACCCCACGCCGCCATAAGCGCGGGGCGAAACGAAACCCATGTCCGCCAGTGAGACATGGATTCTCGAGCCTGCGGTCACCGACACCGACAAGCGATTATTCTTCCGGAGCCGGCACGGCGGATTTCCATGTTGCTTCAAAATGTCTTTCGAGCTCATTGAACATGAAGCCGCCGCGTTGCACGAGTAGCGTTGGGGTGTTGCGGCTACGCTCGTCCATTAGATAAGGCCCCCAAAAGATCTCGTCGTCGATGCGGAGAAGATTGATTGCTGGGATCGTCCGCATGCGGCGCATTTTGAACCTGCATGCGTCAATGTCTCCGTGCTGAGCGACTTCGGCTTCAAACGCCTCGACGGCGTTTCGGATTTCCCCCTTCGTCCCGCCTTCCTCGATATCTCGAAAATCCGCCAAGCTCTGGGATTTCGTCGGGAAGTCGGGATCGATCAACAATATCCGAACTTTCGCACGACGTGACCACTCGCCGAACTCACGAGCGTAGTCCTCGCGAAATGACGAAAGCCCTAGGCCAATGATGTCTATTTGCTTTGCTTTCCTCAACCGCGCATTATACTGCTCTTTAATGCGCACCGACCGATGGCGAAATACATTCGTGATTCCAGCTTCAGTGATCACTTCTAGACGACTTTGCATCCGCTCGCTCGATCGGACATACAGATACAGCACAAGCCCTGCGATGCCGGTCGCGAGCAAACCGCTTCCGACGCTCTGGCCTAAAGATTTCCCGAATAGCTCCCCGCCCTCAGTCGTCATGAAGAGCATGCCGATGAGTAAGAGAAGCGAATGCGCCGCAAGCCACGTCAGGCTCGTCGGCGATCGCCAAGATCGCATCCGCTAATTCCGTTACATTATCAACTTTTCCACGCTACGCTTTCAGAGAACACTTGTTGTTAGACTTAAATATATCAAGGGGAGTTTGGGAAATTCGGCAGGATTCCACTATAAAAAACTGACCAGAAGGAGCTCCCAAGCTCAAATCCGAGTTGCGGATTTTCACTTATCTCGGCTGTACGACCAGATCGATTTGCCCTCCCCCTACTCCCCCATCCGGCATGTCGTCTCCGGCCTATCCACCCCCAGCGTGTCGAGTTCGGAGACCCGGTGCAAAAAGCCTTCCTGCGGCGAGGCGGAGACGACTGAGGCCTCGGTGCCCAAGAGTACCGGCTGGCGCAGCTGCCAATCCCAGTCGCGAAACGTCAGCCGCTGGCCCTTGAAGGCGGCGACGGTGAAATCCGGCCCCTTGATGAAGGCGTCGATGGTCGCCGGGTCGACCGACTGGGTGCGCGAGGCGGCCTCGCCGATTACCCGGATCGCCGTCCAGACCTGCATGTCCTTTGATTCCATGCGGCGGCCGGCGACATCGACGAAGCGGTTCTGGATCTGCGCGCCGCCCCATTGTTCGCTCGCCGGATGCCAGGAGCCGGGTTGCAGCCCGGCGGTGCCGGCGACCGGGCGCGGCAGCCAGGTTCGCCAGGGCACATAGGTGCCGAACACCTCGCTCTCGTCGGCGACCAGCAGGACGTCGTGCTCGGGCAGATCCTGCAGGAATACCGGGATCTGGCGCTGCACCAGCGCCTGGCCGGAATCGGTGGCGCGGGCGCCGCCCTTGTCGGCGAAAATCTTCTCGGCGACGATCTTGCCGCCGAACTTTTTGGCCGAGCGCTTCAACGCCTCGGCGAAGAGCTGGTCGTTTTCGTGGTCGCCCTCGACCAGCGCCCAGTTCCGCCACTGCTTCCACATGAGGTATTGCGCCAGGCCGTCGGTCAGCATCGCCCGCGACGGGGCCGTGTGCAGCATGTTGGCGCGGCAGCCCTCGCCACGCAACCGATCGTCCGTCGCGCCGGCGTTGAGGACGAGGGCGTTCCGGGATTTGGCGAGATCGGCGACGGCGAGCGTATCGTCGGGCGACAGATCGGTGACGATGTAGTGGATGCCGTTCGCGAGCATGTCTTGCGCCGGTGCGGCGACGTCGTCGCCGGGGGCGAGCGTCGTCACGTCGAGGGTAAAGTTCTGGCCCATGAACGAGCCGGTGGTGTTGTTGTCGGCGATCGCCACCGTCGCGCCCGCAAGGCCGATGTCGGCCGGCGGGATGTCGAGGGCGGAGAGCGCCAGGGTGCGCTCATAGGTTCTGAGGAAGCCGATCTTGACCGTCTGTGTCACGGGCTGGACTGAGGCCGGCGCGGGGGCGGTGTCCGTCTGTGCGGGGGCTCCGGTCGTCAGGAGGATGAGCACCGCGGTTCCGCAAAGCACCCGCCGCAAGCGGTCTCTGGCCGGTGTGGTCAATGCTGGTTCCTCCCATTCCGCTGCCGGCCCGGCCGGCGGTCTTTCGCAATTAGCGTCTTGCAGCGCGCCCTTCAAAGCTTATGAATCATTGCCGAGGCTGGGCGCCGGATCAGACAGACGAGAGCTTTCATGTGTTACGGACCCCGCATTCCGAGACAAGCGCGACTTTTTCCCGTTGTCCTGGCGCTGCTCCTGGCCGCCCCCGCCTTCGCGGCGGAAAAGACTGTTGCCGTGTTCGATTTCGAACTGATCGATTCCAGCCTCGAAGGCTCGATGATCGGAAAGAACCCGGACGAGCAGACCCGGCTTGAAACCATGGCGCCGGCGCTGCGAGGCAACATCGACACGCTTCCCGGCTATGCCAGCGTCGACATCGTGCCGGTGCGCGACAAGGCACTGGCGCAGAATCTGGAAAGCTGCGGCAATTGTGCGCTGAGCTTCGCCAAGACGCTCGGCGCCGACATCGCCGTCACCGGAACCGTCCAGAAGGTGTCGAACCTCATACTCAACATCAACGCCTATGCCTTCGACGTTGAGACCGGCCAGCCGATCGCGCGCGGCAGCGCCGACATCCGCTCCAACACCGACGAAAGCTGGCGGAGGGGGATCGCCTATCTGTGGAAGAACGTCCTGAAGAAGCAGTTCGAGGCCGCGCCTTGATCCGCCTGCTGGCCAGCGTCACCGGCCCCGAGGAGGCCGAGATCGTCATCGAAGGCGGCGCCGATCTCGTCGATCTGAAGGACCCGGCGCAAGGCGCGCTGGGCGCGGTGTCGCCAGCCGTCCTCGATGCGACGCTGCGGGCCGTCGCCGGCCGGCGGCCGGTCTCGGCGGTGGCCGGCGACCTGCCGATGCAGCCGGACGTCGTCCGGCGCGCGGTCGAAGCGCGGCAGGCGGCCGACTACGTGAAGATCGGCCTGTTTCCGGCCAGCCGGGAGGAGCGGTTGGCCGTCATCGAGGCGTTGCGGGAGCCGGCCTTGCGCACCCGGCTGATCGCGGTGTTCTTCGCCGATGGCGACCCGGATTTTACGCTGCTGCCGGTGCTGGCCGAGGCCGGATTTGCCGGCGCGATGATCGACACGATCGGCAAGTCGAGCGGCCGGCTGCTTCAGCATCTGTCGCTGGCCGAGCTGGCGGATTTTGTCACACAGGCGCGGGGGCTCGGGCTGATCACGGGGCTCGCGGGCTCGTTGGAGCCGCCGGACGTGCCGCGGCTGGCTGTGCTGCAGCCCGATTATCTCGGCTTTCGCGGCGCCCTGACGGCTGGCCCGCGGGACGGGCCGGTCGATCTCGATGCCGTTCGGGCGATACGCGCGCTGATCCCGGCGGAGCAAGACGCCTCAAGGAGTGTCGCGTCGACCGCTGTCGCCGGCGACCTTATTTTCGTGCGCGACTTCACCCTGCCGATGGAAATCGGCGCCTATGGCCATGAGCGCGGCCGCACGCAAAAGGTGCGCTTTTCCGTCGAGGCCGAGATCGAGCCGATCGTCCCAGGCGCCCGGTGCATGGCGGAGATCTATTCCTACGACGTGATCATCGACGCGATCCGCAGCCTCGCCGCGCGCGGGCATACGGACCTCGTCGAGACGCTGGCGCTGGAGCTCGCCGAGACCGTGCTTGACGACGTCCGCGTCCGCGAAGTGACGGTGCGGGTCGAAAAGCTCGAGCTTGGTCCCGCTGCCGTCGGGATCGCGGTGACGCGCCGCCGCGCCGGACCGACCGGGTAGGGCCATTCGAAATCAGCGCTTTACAGCGGCGGCGAAGCGTCGTTCTCTTGTTACCTTGCGGTTGAGCGCCTCGGCGTTCGCCAACGATCAGAGCGGCCGATCAAGGCCGTCATGGCACAGGGGTGGAATCCGATCGGCATTTCACCCGGGAGAGACGCATCCGAAGGGCAGGTGGCAAGGCATGAAGGACATTCTCGTCGTCAAGATCGGTGGCAGTTGCGCGGCGTCGCCTGATCTGGTGCGGTGGGTGGCGGCGATCGAGCAAGCGCGATTGCCGATCGTCGTCGTGCCGGGCGGCGGTCCGTTCGCCAATGCCGTCAGGCGCTACCAGCCGCGCATGGGCTTCGGCGACGAGGCAGCGCACGAGATGGCGATCCTGGCGATGGAACAGTTCGGCTGCGCGCTCGTCGGTCTCGGCGGGCGGATGGTGAAGGCGGCGGACGAGGCCGCGATCATGGCGGCGCTCGAACGCGGCGACATCCCGGTCTGGATGCCACGCCAGCTGGTGCTTTCGGCGCCGGAGATCCCCAAAAACTGGAGCGTGACCTCGGATAGTCTTGCCGCCTGGCTGGCGGGACGGCTTCCCGGTGCACGGCTTTGCCTGTTCAAACAGATCGATTTGCCGGAAAACGCCACCATCGACGCTCTTGCCGGGGCACAGATCGTCGACGAGTGTTTCACCGAGTTGCTCGATCCGGCAACCGACGTCTATGTCGCCGGACCGGCGGATCTCAGTCTTGCCGGCGTACGCCTGGCCGAGGGAGAAATTCCCGGGCATCCTGTGATGCGGCGGCGCGTACTCGTGGCGGCAAACGCCGGGTGAGGCGAAGCCCCGACGATCCGGGCTTGGCGCTACGCCCGCCCGGCGGCTTTGCAACCGCGCCGGAATGGTCGACATAGCCGGGCATGGCGCGCGAAAAGCTGCTCTTTCTGACCGGACATCTGGCGCGGCCACGGCTCGAGCGCCTGCTGCGAGGGCTCGGTGCGACCGAATTCGACTGGGCGATCGCCGATATCGGGGTGAAGGTCGCGGCGCTCGCCACCGGCGAGATCATCGCGCGGCGACTGCAACAGCCGGTGGTGGCGGATCGCGTCATCCTTCCCGGCCGCTGCCGGGCGGATCTGGACCGCCTCTCCCAACACTTCAGGATCCCTTTCGTGCGCGGACCGGACGAACTCGCCGACCTGCCGGCCTTTCTCGGTCGCAAGGGCGCGCCGCCGGATCTGTCGCGGCACGACATGCGTATCTTCGCCGAAATCGTCGATGCCTCGGCGCTGTCCGTGGACGAGATCGTCCTGAGATCGGAGGCGATGCGGGCGGCCGGCGCCGACGTCATCGACCTCGGCTGCTTGCCCGATACGCCCTTCGCGCATCTCGAAGACGCGGTGCTGGCGCTGAAGGGCGAGGGCCACCGTGTCAGCGTCGATTCCGCCGATCCGGACGAGCTTGCGCGCGGCAACAGGGCGGGGGCGGACTTCCTCCTGTCCCTGACCGAGGAGACGCTGGCGATCGCCGGCGAAGGCGACGCCGTGCCGATCCTCGTGCCGGCCCGGCCCCATGACGTTGCCTCGCTGGAACGCGCGATCTCCGCGGCGCGGGACATGGGCATCGCTTTCATCGCCGACCCGATCCTCGATCCTATTCATTTCGGCTTTGCCGACTCGCTGGTCCGCTACCATCGTCTGCGTGAAGCCTATCCGGACGTCGACATCCTGATGGGCACCGGCAACCTTACCGAGCTCACCGACGCCGACACGTCGGGGATCACCGCGACGCTACTCGGCATCTGCTCGGAGCTTGAAATCCGCAACCTCCTCGTCGTCCATGTCAGTTCGCACACGCGCCAGACGATCGCAGAGCACGACGCGGCAAGGCGAATGCTCTTTGCCGCCCGCGAAGATGGCGCGCTGCCGCGCGGCTATTCCAAGGCATTGCTGCAGGTGCATGACGTCAAGCCGTTCGCGTCGACGCCGGACGAGCTTGCCGAGCAGGCGGCGGCGATCAAGGACCGCAACTACCGGATCGAGACTGCCGAGGACGGTATCCACCTCTACAACCGCGACGGCCATTTCATCGCAACTGATGCGTTCGATCTGTTCCCCAAGATCGCGGTCGAGGGCGATGTCGGCCACGCCTTCTATCTCGGTGCCGAGTTGCAGAAAGCGGAGATCGCCTGGCGGCTGGGAAAGCGCTACGCCCAGGACGGGCCGCTTGACTTCGGCGTCGCCGCGCCGCGCCCTGAGGCGGATCGGACTAAGCTCGAAGCGGCGGGGCATACGTTAAAGGCGAAAAAGACGCCATCATTGTAGCGGCCGACCGCGTCACGGTTTCCATGCAGAGAGTTCCGATGCCCTATATCCGCGAGACCATCCTGACCACCTGCTCCGCCTCTGGCAATGTCCACATCGCGCCGCTCGGGATTATCCAGGACGGCGAGGGCTGGGTGATCGCGCCGTTCCGCCCGTCGACAACGCTGGCCAATCTGGAGGCGACCGGCGTCGCCGTCGTCAACTACACCGACGAGGTGAAGATCTTCGCCGGCTGCCTGACCGGTCGCAAGGACTGGCCGCTGACACCGATCGACGGCTGCAAGGTGCCGCGGCTCGAAGCCGCGCTCTCTCATGACGTTCTGGAAGTCGTCTCCGTCACACCGGACGAGCAGAGGCCGCGGTTTACGTGCCGGGTCGCGGCCTCCGGTCAGCACCGGCCGTTCCAGGGGATGAACCGGGCCAAGGCGGCAGTGCTGGAGGCGGCGATCCTGGTGAGCCGGCTGAAAATGCTGCCGGCCGAGAAGATCGAGGACGAGATTGCCTATCTGAAGATCGCCATCGACAAGACCGCCGGCCCCGACGAGGAACAGGCCTGGTACTGGCTGCTGGAGAAGGTGATCGACCATCTCGCCGAGGTCGAAGGGGAAAGATGACCGGCGGGCGCCCGGTGCTCCCGCCACCGGTGACGTCGATCAGGTGATGACCGCTGGGCTGCTCAGCCGCGACTTTCGGCCAACAGCGCCAAGGCGGCCGCCGGAGCGGCCCGGCAGATGTCGTCGCGCATTTCGCCCGGGCAATCGAACAGATCGGAGAAGTCGACGACGCCGCGGTCGAGGCGGGCCGCGAGGCGCCGCAGCACGGGCCGACCGGCGCCGGCGACGACCACTGGCGCGTCGTCGCTCAGGTCTTCGCGCGACAACACCTGCAACGCCGCGTCGTGGATGTGGCGCATCTGCGCCTCCGCGAAGGCATGGGCGAGCCATTCCCAGGCGCCGTCGCCAGCATCCGCGGCATCCATGCCCACCATGCGGGCGAGGCGCCGGCGTGAGGCGTCGACCGTCTTTTCCTGATTGTCGGCGGCCGGATGCAGATCGTCCACCTCGTCGAGTATGCCGATGACGCGCTGGACGTCGGCCATCGTGGCGAAGGACTCGTTCATCACCGGGATCGACCGACCGGCGAAGGGGACACGCTTTTCCACCGCCATCAGGGGGGTGCGGGTATAGCCTTGGTAGACCAGCTCGCCGTGAACGAGGCGGTCACGGTCGGTGAAGCCGCGGGCGCGGACGTGGCCGTCGCTGACCGGCACGATGTCCGTCGTGGTCGAGCCCATGTCGAGAAACAGCGCTTCCTCGATCGAGGCGGCAGCGAGCGCCGCGCTGGCATGCCAGTTCGCCGAGGCGATCTCGGCGGCATGGGCGCCGGAATCGCCTGTCGAGATGAAGCCCGTCGCTCCGGCATAGAGCGAGATGTCGCCGGATAACCGCTCGGTGAAGACTCGGGTCAGCTGCTCGACGCCCTCCCGACGCGAGGCGAAGATATCGGACAGTTCCCCGGTCATGGTGATCGCGTGGCGCTCGACGCCGGAGACCTCGTCGAGAATGGTCGCGAGAGCCCGATCGAGATGCGCGAGGCCCTGCCAGATCGGGCTGGGCTCCTGCCAGATCTTGAGGACGCGGTCCCCCTCGGCCAGCGCCGCCTTCAGATGCGCGCCGCCAACGTCCCAACCCAGCGTTCTTGTCATGCTATTTCCGCCCGCCTCTGATACGCGCCATCCTATACCATCGAATGTTCGAACGATGCGACCCGAGGGCTTTCATGCGGATCATTCCGGTGCTCGACATCATGGGCGGTCTCGTCGTGCGCGGGGTCATGGGCGATCGCCAGGCCTACCGGCTGATCGAAACCCCGCTCAGCGACAGTGCCGATCCCGTCGCGGTGGCCAAGGGTTTGGCGGCACTGGGGAACTTTTCCGCCTTCTATGTCGCCGACCTCGACGCGATCGAGGGGCGGCCGCCGAACGCGGCCGTGTTGTCCGCGCTGGGCGAGGCCTTTCCGGACACGGAATTCTGGGTCGACGCCGGCCTGCGGACCGCGGCCGGCGCCGAACGCCTGCAACGGGCGCCGCGCCAGCACGCGGTGATGGGCACCGAATCGATCGCGGACGCCGCGGCCCTTGCGGCACTCACCCGCCCGAAGCGGGTCATCCTGTCGCTGGATTTCAGGGGTGACGCGTTCCTGGGGCCGCCGGAGATTCTCCAAGATACGACGCTTTGGCCGGACCGGGTGATCGTCATGACGCTGGCGCGGGTCGGCAGCGGCGCGGGGCCGGACCTTGCTCGCCTCGGCTCGATCATCGCTCGCGCTGAGGGACGGGCAGTCTACGCGGCCGGCGGCGTCAGGGGGCCGGAGGATATCGAAGCGCTGGAACAAGCCGGGATCGCCGGCGCGCTGGTGTCGACGGCGCTGCACGACGGACGGTTGTCGCCGGAGGCGCTGCGGCGCTTTTACCGCTGAGGGCAGCGAAAAGGGGCCGCATGGGCCCCTTTTCCTGTTGTTCGCTTCCTTGGAAGGTCGGTCTCTACTGGAAACCGAATTTGGCGGCCAATCGCCGGAGAAGGCCGGCGGGCATCGCCGGCTTGTCGTCTTTTCCGGGATGGTCTCTTGTCTAAGCCCCGGCGAACGGATGCGACGCCGTACCCTTCTTGGCAACGACTTCTTGGGCCGTCGGCGTGCCTTTGATGGCGCGCTCGATGGATTCCATCGTGGCCTGATAGTTATAATCGCGAATTTTCGCGTCGTCCTCGGCTTCCCAGTGGATGAAGACGCCGACGCAGATGAACAAATCGTCGGCCTCGGCCGCCGGGATGATGCCCTTTTCGACCGAGTCGGCTACGGCGCGCGCAACGGCGGTCTGGGCCGGGCCGAACATCTGGACGGCCTGCTTGGCGCCCTTGATGGTCACCTTGTTGAACATCACCGTGTTCGGCTTGCACGGAAGGTTCGGGGCCACGACCGCGAGCAGCGTGGTGAAGCCGTCCTTGTTGTTGGTCAGCGAGTTGCAGAACGCCGACTCCGCCGCGCTGCCGCGCGGTCCGATGATGAGGTCGATATGGGCGACTTCGTTGCCTTCGCCGACGAGCGATTCGCCGACCATGACCTTGTTGATGGTTGCCATGAGCTATTCCTCCACAAATAGGCTGCTAACTGGTCCGGCGTCGCCGCCGGCCCGGTTAAAGAACTTCCGATTCCCGAAAAGGCGAACTTATCCACGCGCCTGGATTAGGCCGCACGACCGTTCCTCCTCCCGGTCGCCAGACACGACAGGTCCGGCATACGGCTATCCTTGTTGGCGGCGTCCCGCACGGGACCGGTTAGCCAGATAGCAAAAGGGTCAAATGGCCCCCTATGGACGACAGTCAATCACCACCGAACGGCTTCCGCAAGGCTCCTCGCGAAAAGGCTGGCGACGGTCAGATCGGCCGACGTGCCGGGATTGACGCCTCCGCCTTTGAGTTCGGCGTCGAAGCTGAGGGCGAGGGCGAGCGCCGCGTCCGGATTTGGCTCCTGCTTCAAACGCTTGGCGAATTCGTCCATTCGTATCCGTATGGATTCGGCCACGTCTGGCCCGAATTTGCGCAGGATATGGCTGTCGGGAAATCGGGTAGAGAAGGCAATAAAACAATCGAGGGCTGGGCTGCGTCCCGGAGATGTTTCTCCGGTTCGGCCGGAAGCGGCGATCGCGGCAACTCCGATGTCGAAAATCTCGCGAAATCGGTTGGCATATTGCCGGGCGACGAGATCGTCCGCCTCTGCGAGGCGCATGGCGTCTATCAAACCAATCGACGGTGGTGAGCGGACGTCGTGGGTACCCCGGTTGCCAAGGCCGCCGGGAGAGGCGCGCGCGATCGCCGTGAAGACGTCTCGCGCGTCCTGCGGCCCGAGATCAGCAAGGACGGCTTCCAGTGCTCGGCGAAGCGCGCCGAGGCTTGAACCAGACATTGCGGAGACATCGTCAGCGATCTCGGCTGCCGCGGCGAGCGGGGCGGCGAGGAGCACGATGCCAAGATTGGTGTTCATGCCGGTCGCCGCCCAGCTTGCCTCGGTTGCGCCGCGAACGCGGGCGCCGACGCGGGCGCCCGGCTTTGCAATGAAGGGCGCCGCGGCAAGGGCTGCGGCCTCGAAGGTGGTGGCGCTCATGCCATGGCCGGGGGCGAAGCGGTGGACGTTGCCCGGTTTCACTGCGTCGAGCTCGGCCCGGCATGCGGCAAGGAAGGCCGCCTCGATCATGGCCGGTCTGATGCTCATTCTGCTGCCGACAGAGACCGAAAGGCGCTCGCCGCACGCCGCGCTTCAACCTGCGCCAGCAGATCGCGCGCGCGGATCGCGGCGAGGTCGCAGCCGGTGGCTTTTTTCAATCCGGTCCAGGCGGGCATCGAATTGACCTCGATGATCTGAGCGCGCCCAGCCGCGTCGCGCAGGAGATCGACGCCGCAGAAATCGCCGCCGACGGCCTCTGTGGCGGCGACGGCGAGGGCCTCAAGGTCACCGTCGGGCGGCATCGGCATCGGCTCGGCGCCCTGCTTGACGTTGGTGATCCAGCTGGCGGCCTGACGCCGCATCGATGCGGCGGCGCGGCCGGCCGAGACGAGGATGCGCACGTCGCTCCAGCGCCCGGCCGTTTCGACCCCGGCGAAGCGCTGCAGATAGTAGACGCCGCCGGCAATATCCTCGGCCGCCGGCAGATCGTCGGCGGTGTGGATCAGCTTCAATCCATTGCCCTGCGCTCCGAACAGCGGCTTCAGCACCAGCGGGCCGGCCTCTGCCGCCGTGATCCGCAAGGCCTCGGCGCGGGATTCGACAGTGAAGCTGCGCGGGCTCGGCAGTCCAGCGCGGGCGATGAGGAAGCTGGTCATCGACTTGTCGACGCAGTTCTCGATGGCCCGTGCGTCGTTCGACACGAGGACTCCGAGGCGGGTAAGGGCATGCAGCACGCCGAGCCGGCGGGTCACCTGCTCGAAGCTGCCGGCATCCATGGTGCGCACGCAGACCGCATCGGGAAGGTTTTCGCCGAAATGAGGAATGGTCAGTCCGCTGGCCGCGCCGGTGTCGAAACCGATCTCGGCAAGGCCCGCAGTATGAACCTCCGCGCCGAGGTCGCCGAATGCCTGGATCAGCTCGCGGGCGTGCCGGTCGATCCGCGCTGTGACGAGCAGGATCCGCACCGGCCCCAGGGAGGGTGCATCAATCAAAGGACGCATCGACGAGCTTGGGATCGACCGCGCCGCCTCTGAATGTCTCGCCGGTCTCCAATGCCACGACCGCGACTTCGGCCGGCGAAAACAGCATTGGGTCGATCTGGTAGAAGTCGCCCTTGTATTGGCGGAATATCTCCGCAAATGGCGTGCCGTAGTCCTTGGATGTGCTGCTCGGAAGTTGCTCGGCGAGGGCCTTGGCGTCGGTAGCGGGACCGGTGACGTGAAGCAGGATGCGGCCGCCATAGATTACCGCGTCGTTGGTGCGGCCCATCGCTGTCACGAAATCCGGATGTGGGGGGCTGAGCGGGGCGGTGCCCATGCCCTCGACGATGCGCGACAGGTCGAATTTCAGCTCATGCGCCTTGTGCAGGGCGACTTCGACGACGCGGCCGACGATCTGCACCGAGCCTGCGAGGCTCTGGGTCGGCGCGAAAATGATAACGAGATTGTCCGGCGCGACGTCGCAATCCGCGGCGATCTGGCGGACCAGCTTCTCCGGCGGCGGGCTTGACGCTTCGAGCACCAATGTCGCGATGTCGCCGCGGTCGGCATAGGCGATGTGCTTGAACAATTCCTCCTTGCCGGCGAGCGCCCGCGCCGGACCCGAGCCCATCGAGAAATAGGAATCCTCGCCGGCGCCGCTGGTCAGCTGCCAGCCGGCATATTGGCTTCCGAGGCAGGCCACAACCGGTTGCGAGGAGCGGACCGTCAAGGTGAACGGCCAGCGCACAAGATGGGGTGAGGCCTCGAAGCTGACGGTGCCGAGGCCGCCGAGACAGATCTCGGTGATCAGTCGGCCGGCCTCCAGGCTGCCGGGAACCGACGCGCCGGCGTCGATCAGGGTCTCGCCGGCCGCGCCGATCGCGATGGCGAGCCTGAGTTCGGCGGCCCGCGTCTTCATCGCCGCAACCATTGGGACCACCCCCTGGTTCACCGATAGCCTCTGCGCGCCGCTCATGCCGCTCTCCTCCCCACTCGTTCTTGCATGTCGGCGACGCGACTGTCGAACAGCGCCTGGGCCGCCGTCGGGGTCGCCGCCTCGGCGACGATCGTGCAAAGCGGCTGGCCGGCATGGAACACGACCGGCAGGGCGGACCGGTCGCGCGTCCAGTCCGGCCAGACGAAGTGTTCCGGCAGCGTGACCTCATCGTCCGCCCAGGCAAGGCCGGTGGCGCGCACCTGACGCGGGCCGGCGAAGCGCTCCGGCAACCGCCCCTGACAGGCGCCGAGATGCAGGCCGAACAGCGGTTCGCTGTCGGTGTCGAAGACGTCGATGGTGGCGCCGCTGCGCGGATTGATCTCGAGCAGCACAGGCCCGTCGGGCGCGAGCACGAAGTCGACGCTGCAGAGGCCAGTCACAGGCACGCGCGCCACCAGGCGTTCGATTTGCGCCAGCATTTCGCGACCGGCCGGTTCTGGAGGCTGCAGGGGGCCGACCGCGCCGCCATAGCGGTAGGGCTCGGCGATCGACGGCGCCGCCCATTGCCGGGTGAAGCCGAGCAGAGCGAGTTTGCTGCCGGCTGCAACGATGCCCGCCGACCACCGCTCGCCGGCGACGAAGCGCTGGAAATAGCGGTTTGCCGCCGGCGGCTGGCTCGCCGCCGGTTTCACATGGCTGCCGCCGGCACCGCCGATCTGCTTCGACAGCCAGCCCGACGGGTTCTCCGGCGCTTCCCGCCGTATCTCGGGATGGGGAATGGCGGCCTCGGCGCAGAGCGCGGCAAAGTGCTCGGGGTCCTTCAGCGTCCGCACGGTGGCGGCGTCATTGCCGAGCAGCGGCCAGCGCGCCGCGATCGCCTCGATCAGCTCCGGCCGATCCTCGAAGCCGGCGCCGTAGACGAAGCCGACCGGCGACTGGCCTTGCGCCAACCGGTCCAGCGCGTCCAGAAGATCGCCGCCGTCGAAGCCGTCCGGATAATGGCCGCGCAAAACCTCGCCATGAAGGGCGCTTTCCTTCAGATCGAGATCGCCGAAAAAGTCGACAGCCAGCGCGTCGTAGCCGGAGCGCCGCGCGCTTTCGGCAATCTGCCGGGCCGAGAAGGCGGCGACGAGGACAGTCGGGCGGGGCATGGCGATTACTTCACCAGCGTTCGGGCAAGCGCGAAGGCGTCGCGGAAATCGAGGATTTGCGGCTCGTCGGCCTCGATCATGCGTTTGAACAGGCCGGATTCGGTCTGATATTTGATGTTGCCGATCGCTAGCGCCCCGACGCCAAGCGCCTGTGTGCCGCTGATCGGCTTGCCGTTGTCCATCACGTCGATCCCCTCGATGCCGGAGGGCGGAACGGCGTTGACATCGGCAGCGACGAGGAGCCCTGACGCCTGCTTCAACTGGGCAGCGTCGAGCACGCGAACCCCGGCCTTGGCGGCGGAAAGGACCACCTCGACGTCTTTCACGATGGCGTTCTGCTTCGCCGTGTCGGAGCCGTCTGCGGCGTTCACCGCGACGCCGAAACGATCCTTCATTTCCTGGGCGCGATCCTCGACGCGTTTGAGGCCGCTATAGCCGACGATCGTCACCTTGGCGCCTTCGAGGGCGGCGATGACGGCGGCCGAGTAGCCGACGACGCCGGTGGCGCCGAAGACGGCGATCGAAGTGTCCTTCAACGACCGATCCTTCTTGTCCTTCAGCAGCTTCTCGACGCAGGCGACCATCGCCGCCGCCGTGGTGAAGGAGCCGGCGGGATCCGCGAAGAGGTTGGCGCCAAAGGGCGGCACCAGCGCCTTCTTGGCCGCGTCGATCATGTCGAGGGCGAGGATCGCGTCGTTGCCGCCGAAGAAAAGGCCCGACGCCGCTCCCCATTTCGGCGGGCGCGAAAAGATGACGTCCTGGACGAGATCGGCGATCTCGGCGAGTTCGACGTTTTCGTAAGGCACGACCGCGTCATAGCCGGCGTCGAGCGCCATGTTCACGTCGAACGGGCTGACATGCTTGTGCGGGGTGAGCATGTGAAGAATGTTCTTCTCGGTCATTCCCGTTCCTCCAGAAATTCGTTGTCGTTCGCCCGGTCGAATGGCCGGGCGGATCTCGCCGCTTCGCCGCGGCCTAGCCGGTGCCCGCCAGTTGGTGGCGCGAAGCGCGTTCGACGCTGGCGCCGTGATTGCGTCCCGCGACGATGCGGGTGTCGAGGTCATGCGCGGCGCCTTCGGCCCGCGCCGCTGCAACGAGCCGCTCGGCCTCTTGCGACGATGCCGAAAATGCGAAGCCGGTCGGCCCCCAGGAACTCTGGCCGATCCCGTGAGCCCCGGCGGCGGCCAAAAAGGTGCAGGCGCGGGCGACGCGCGGGCTGGTGAAGACGCCGCCCTGGGCTGGCGCGAAGTGGCCGCCGACCATTTCCTGAATGGTCGCGACGGAGGCGCCGAAGGCAGCGATGTCCTGTTCGGCGAGGCCCGGAAGCGTCTCCATCAGCACCAGCCGGCAGATTTCCGCCGTTTCGCTTTCCGGGAACGGCGGCAGGGCGTCGAAGGCAGCGATTTCATCGGCGCCGTGAAATCCTTGACTGTTCGGGTCGAGAACGAGGATGACCCGCCAGTCCGTCGGGAAGGCAAAGCGCGAGACGATCGGTGGTGGCCGGTCTTGCCTGCCCTTGCCGCCGTCGACGGCAAGCCCGCCCTGGTTGAAGAACGCCGCCCCCAGGCCAGAGCGATTGCCGCGTCCCAACCGGGTGGCATCGCCGGTAAAATCGGTCGGAAAGCCCTCGAGTGCCCTGACGCCGGCGGCGACGGCGAGCGCCAGCTGCGTCCCGGAACCGAGTCCGGCATGGGCGGGAATGGTTTCGTCGATCGTTATCTCGTGAGTCTGGTCGAGGCTGAGATGACGGCGCATGGCGCCGAGATGCTCCGCCGCTCGTTCGGCGTCAGCGCCTTCGACACGATCGTGCCCGGCGCGGCGGATCGACAGGCGCGTCGATGGGGCGTCGAGGGCGAGGCCGATGCCGCCGAACCGACGGCCCGACTGGCCACCCGGGTCGAGGAAACCCAGGTGCAGGCGTGCGGGCGCTGAGACGCTGACGACGTCTTCTGTCACGATGTCCCCTGCTTTCGAGGTGCCCGCACCCTATTATTGCGACTGGAGCCCATCGGGCAAGTCGGAGCGAGGGAGAAAACCATGGCAGCCAAGACCTATTCGGACGCGGAAGTCGAGGAACGGTTGAAGGCGGAGCTGCCCAGCTGGCGGTTGGAGGGGGGCTGGATTCGCCGCACCTACAAGACCGCTGGCTGGAAGGGAACGCTGATGGTGATCAATACGGTCGGCCATTTGGCCGAGGCCGCCTTTCATCATCCGGACCTTACCGCATCCTATGCCTGGGTGGAGATCCGGCTGATGAACCACGCCGCCAAGGGCATTACCGATTCGGACTTCGCCCTCGCCAAAAAGATCGAGGAGGTGGTGATGTGGCAGCCGGGCAAGGAGGACGGCCCGCTGCAAGGCACGCCCGACGATCCGCGCTTCGCCTACATCAAATACGACAAGAAATAAGCCGGAGCGGGCGATCGGCTTTGACCTTCTCCCGCAAGCCTGTAGATTTGGGCGACGGGCACAGAAAGCGAAGCGTCTTGCGCAAGGCATGGATCGATGGACGGCCGGTGTCCATGGAGGAGGCGGTCCGGGCGACGGCTGATCGCATCGGCCGGAGCCGGTTTCCCGTCGTTACCGGACTGGCTACCGATCTCGCCGGTATCAATGCGGCGATCACGCTTTGCCGGGTCGCCGGCGGCGCGATCGATCACGCGACGTCGAAAGAGATTTATCCGCTGATTTCAGCGCTTCGTGACGGCGGCATGATGCTTGGCGCGCCCGCGGAAATCCGGCGTCGCGCCGACCGCGTGCTGATCGTCGGACCGGACGCTTTCGCCCCGGCGCCGGACCTGCCGCAATTCCTGTTCTCGAACGGGCCGGATCTCGGCGGTCGCACAAAGGGCGGAGGGCGGCAGGCGCTGTGGCTGGGTGCGCCGTCCGATGCCCCGCCCTTGCCGAAAGCGATCACGGTTGAACGGGTCGGTTGTCCCGGGGAGGGGATCGTCGACGCCCTCGCGATGATCAGGGCCGCGCTTGCCGGGCATCGGTTCGGCGACGGGCCGTTGCCCGAGAAGCGGATAGGCGAGATCGCGGCATGGCTGAAGGGCGCTGCCTTCGGCTGCGCCATCTTCTCACCCGCGGCGATGGATGGTCTCGGAGTCGAGATGCTCGCCGGCCTTGTCTTCGACCTCAATGCCGAGACCCGCTTCACCAGCCTGCCGGTTTTCGGTCCGGAGCAGGCCTATGCGGCGGCGCTCGCCACGACTTGGTCGACCGGCTTTCCCCTGCGCACGAGCTTCGCGCGCGGGTTTCCCGATCACGATCCGCAGATGTTCGAGGCCGGACGGCTGGTTGCCTCGGGCGAGGCGGATCTCGCCATCCATGTCGCGGCTCTGGCCGGCGCGAACGCCGCCGAGCCGGAATGGGCGGGACGGGTGCCGGTAATCGCGGTCACCGCGCCCGGCGATGCCTGGACCCATACGCCCGAGATCGGTTTCGAGGTCGCCCTGGCCGGCCGCGATCATGATGGCGCTCTTTTCGACGGGACGTTCGGCGGCTTCGTACCGGTTCCTGCAAGCGCGGAAAGCGATGCCCCTCCCTCGGCCGAGATCCTGTCGGCGATCGCGGCGGCGCTCGGCGAGGCGGCGCCATGCTGATGCGGCTCAAGGACGGACATATCGTCGATCCGGCGAACGGCCGTGATGTGGTCGCCGATCTCTTCATCGAGGACGGCCATATCGTCGATCCGCCCGCCGACGGCAGGGTGCCCGGCGAAACTATCGACTGCAAGGGCCTGATCGTCATGGCCGGAGCGATCGACATCCACTCCCACATCGCCGGCGGGCATGTGAACACGGCGCGGCTGCTGCTGCCGGAATTTCACCGTGCGTTCCAGTCGCGGCCGGGTGCGACGGCGCTGTCAAAGGTCGGCTGGACGACCGAGGAAACCGGCCTGCGCTACGCCGAAATGGGTTTCACCACGGTGGTCGAGCCGGCGATGGCGCCGTCGTCGGCTCTGCATGCCCATCTCGAACTCGCCGACATCCCGATCATCGACAAAGCCACCCTCGTCGTCCTCGGCAACGACGATTTCCTGATGGGGATGATCCGCGACGGCGAGAGCGAGAGCGCCATCGCGGACTATGTCGCCTGGACCGTCTCGGCGTCCCGCGCGCTTGGCGTCAAATGCATCAATGCCGGCGGATCGGCCGCTTTCAAGGAGAATGTCCGCCAGTTTGGCTTCGACGATGAGGTGCCCGACTACGGCGTCTCCTCGCGCAAGATCGTCAAGACGCTGCAGACGGCGGTGACCGGCCTCGGCATTGCGCACCCGCTGCACGTCCACTGCAACAATCTCGGCGTTCCCGGGGATTCGGCCGCAGCGGCCGAGGCGACCATCGCTGCGGCCGAGGGTCTGCCGCTGCATCTGGCGCATCTGCAATTCTACGGCTATGGCGCCGAGGGAACTCGCCGGTTCTCCTCGGAAGGTCAGCGGCTCGCCGAACTGGTCAACGCGACGAAGGAAATTACCGTCGATATCGGCCAGGTGATGTTCGGACAGACGGTAACGGTCTCCGCCGACGAGTTGCGACAGTTCGCCGGTCGCGGCCAGGCGAAGCCGCGCAAATCGGTGATCTTCGATCATGAGGCGAATGGCGGCGGCGTCGTGCCGATGGACTACAAGCAGTCGAGCTATTTCAACGCGCTGCAATGGGCGATCGGGCTGGAGCTGTTTCTCCTGATCAAGGATCCGAGCCGGGTGTTCTTCACCACCGACCATCCGAACGGCGCCCCGTTCACCGCCTATCCGGACATCTTCGCGCTGCTGATGGACCGGGGCGTGCGCCAGCGCTGGCTGGAAGCCCTGCCGAAATCCGTGCTGGAAATGACGATCCTGCCGGAGATCACCCGCGAATATACGCTGAAGGAAATCGCGACCATGACCCGCGCGGCGCCGGCGCGGCTGCTCGGCACCGCCGATCGCGGCCATCTCGGCAAAGGCGCTATCGCCGATATCGCCGTCTACCGACCCGGCGACGACAAGGCGGCGATGTTCGGCCGGGCCGCCTATGTCTTCAAGGATGGGACCCTCGTCGTGCAGGACGGACGGGTGGTCAATCGTGTCTCCGGGCGGACCCTGTCGCTGCGTCCGGAGGCCGACAAGGCGATGGCGAAGCGTCTGGAGACCTATTTCGACGAGCGCTATGGCATGCCGGCGCGGTGGTTCGAAGTGCCGGACTACGCGATTGGGCGCGACGATCCGTTCAAGGTGGTGCCATGCCGGAGATGAACATCAACGGCGTCGCGATCGACGACAGTTTCGCAGAAGCCTTTCCGATGCGCGCCACAGCGATCCAAGTGACCGCCGACAGCGAAAAATGGGCGCTGGAAGCCGCCCGCTCGTTCACCGGCTTTGCCACCTCGGTCATCGCCTGCGGCTGCGAGGCGGGGATCGACCGGCTGCTGACGCCACAGGAGACCCGCGACGGGCGGCCGGGCGTGCGTATCCTGATCTTCGCGATGGATACGAAAGGCCTGGCCAAGCAACTCGGCACCCGGCTCGGCCAATGCATTCTCACCAGCCCGACGTCGGCTTGCTACGCCGATCTGAAAGGCGAGACGCAGATCGATCTCGGCTCGGCGATCCGCTATTTCGCCGACGGCTGGCAAATATCCAAGAAATTCGGCGACAAGCATTTCTGGCGCATGCCGGTGATGGAGGGCGAATTCGTCTGCGAGGCGAAGACCGGCGTTACCAGGGAGGGCGTCGGCGGCGGCAATCTCCTGTTCATGGCGCGCGGCAGTCGGCAGGCGCTCGCCGCCGCGGAAGCGGCCGTCGCGGCGATGCGGGCTGTGCCCGACGTGATCATGCCATTTCCGGGCGGCGTCGTGCGCTCCGGCTCCAAGGTCGGCGGTAAATACAAGGGCATGATGGCCTCGACCAACGAGGCCTATTGCCCGACGCTGAAGGGCGTGACCCAATCCGCGCTCGGGCCGGAGATCGGCTCGGTTCTGGAAATCGTCATCGACGGCCTGTCGGCCGAGGCGGTGGCCGACGCCATGCGGGCCGGGCTGCAAGCCGCCATCGACCTCGGGACGGAGGAGGGGGCGCTCAGGATCGGCGCCGGCAATTACGGCGGCAATCTCGGCCCGCATCACTTCCACCTCAAGGATCTCGTGCCATGAGCGGCCTGACCTTCCGCAAGACGGCGGAACCGGACCAGCGTCTCGATCTGTCGATCCTGACGCCGGCCCATCTGGCGAATCTTAGCCTGTCCGAAATCACCGCGCTGCCGATCGGCACGACCAAGCAGCTGGTGACCGTCGGCGATATCTTTGCGTTGTCCGGCAATGACGCGGCGACGATCCGCTTCGAGGGCGGGTCCGAGCGCTTCGACCGGATCGGCGAGGCGATGGACGATGGCGCGATCCATGTCGAGGGTGGCGCCGGCTGGCGCGTCGGCCGGCTGATGGCCGGAGGGCGGCTGACCGTCACAGGTTTAGTCGGCGGCCTCGCCGGGTCTGGCATGAGCGGCGGCTTTCTGTCGGTCGGTGGCGACGCGGGCGATTTTCTTGGCGGTCCGATGGCGGGCGAGATGGCCGGCATGCGCGGCGGCGCGATCCGGGTCGGCGGCAGCGCCGGGGCGCGGGCGGCCGACCGGATGCGCCGCGGCACCATCGTCGTCGATGGCGCGGTGGGCGACAATGCCGGCAGCCGGATGATCGCCGGAACCCTCGTCGTCGGCGGTCTGGCGCGCGGCGCGCCGGGGCGCTTGATGAAGCGCGGCACGCTGATCCTCTGCGGCGGCGCCGAACGGCTGGCCCCGACCTTTCTCGACAACGGCCCGGCGGATCTGTTGATCCTCAAGCTGATGGCCCAGGAATTCGCGACCGGCGACATCGGGCCAGCGCCGTTCGACGGCGCTCCGATGCGGCGTATCGGCGGCGACACCGCCGTTCTCGGCAAGGGCGAAATCTTCCTGCCGCTCGGTTAGGATAACCGCCACCCTCCCGTTCACGATCGCGGCATAGCGCCTGTTTCGGCAGTGGAATTCTGGGAGATCACCAGTTCCCGCGCTAATCTTTGCATCCGAGCGCCGACGGGCGCCGTAACTCGTCATATGGCAATGGCGGCTGGGTACCGACGCATCGATTTCGGGAGAAACGACGAACATGATGATCGACCTGATCCTGACAGTCTGCATGGTATCCAACCCCGCGAGCTGCAAGGAAGAGCGGCTCGCCTACCAAAGCCGGGGCTCGCTCGCCCAATGCATGATGCTGTCGACGCCGTACGTCGCGGCCTGGGCCGGCGATCACCCGCAATGGACGATCACGAGCTGGCGCTGCGGCTGGCCGGATGAGCGCAAACAGCCGATCTGAGCGGCTCTGGCGAACGGCCCGCCGCTTGTATGGTCGCTCTGACGGACCGGCGAAGGATGGACGGATGCAACTGACCCCGCGCGAAAAGGACAAGCTGCTCATCTCCATGGCCGCCATCGTGGCGCGGAAGCGGCTGGAGCGGGGCGTCAAGCTGAACCATCCGGAGGCGATCGCGCTGATCAGCGACTTCGTCGTCGAGGGTGCGCGCGACGGTCGCTCGGTAGTCGATCTGATGGAGGCGGGTGCGCATGTGATCACCCGCGATCAGGTGATGGAAGGCATTGCCGAGATCCATGACGTGCAGGTCGAGGCGACGTTCCCGGACGGCACCAAGCTGGTGACGGTCCACGAGCCAATCCGCTGAGGATCGGCGCGGAGGGCGGCCGAACGCCCAGCCCATAGAGATCGATCAGCTACCCTGCTGTACTTCCTCGTCGTTCCCGCCGGCCTGACCTTGGTCCGAGGCGCTGGTCTTCGGCATCGTCATGCTCGAAGGGTCGCTCGCGACCGCATTCTCGGCTTCATCGAGCGATGAGACCGCGATCGGCGCATCAGCGGCGACGAGGCCGTTCCGCGGCGATCCGCCGATGAAGCGATAGCCCTGCTCGACCGTTGAATAGTACGCGGTCCCGACGATTCCGTTCATGGTCACGGTGCGAATCATCACCGGGTCGCCGGACCCCGCCGATCCGGTCCAAGCAAGAAGTACCGCCGCGATCACGAATGATCTCAGCATGAAGTCGACTCCCTTCTGTTGCCGGCCGTCTGGCTTCGATCGTTGTGCGTCGAAACTCCGGAGCGGCCTGGCCCAATCCTCGAGAGCCAATGTGCGGCATCGAAAATCGGGCTTGCCGAGACGATAACGAAAGGTGGTTGCCAGAGTTTCTCGCTTGTCGCGCCAGCTTTGGTTTATCGTTTCCAAAACCCTTCCGACAACCGGCGATCGGTGGACCTTTGACGCGCGGCGGGAAAAGCGGCGAGAAACCCTTTGACACCTGCTTTCCGGCCTTCCATGCTCCGCACAGTAACCCGGCCGAATGCCGGGCGGGACGCGACCCAATTCGGGGCGACCGTCGACCAAACGAGGGACAACCATGCTCAAGCGCCTTTCTCTTATCGCCGCCTCGCTTTTCGCCGCGACGGCCCCCGCCTTTGCCCACATCAATCCGGCCGAGCACGGCTCGCTGCTCACCGGCTTCGTCCATCCGCTGCTGGGCTGGGACCATGTGCTGGTCATGGTCGCCGTCGGAATCTGGGCGGCGATGATCGGTGGCCGCGCGTTGTGGGCGGTGCCACTCGCCTTCGTCACGGTGATGAGTGCCGGCTTCGCCCTGGCGGTCGCCGGAATCGCGCTGCCCTTCGTCGAGCCGGTGGTGCTTGCCTCGGTCGTCGCGCTCGGCCTGCTGATCGCCATGGCGGTGAAGCTGCCGGTTTCGCTTGCAGCGACGATCGTCGGCGCCTTCGCGCTGTTTCATGGGGCGGCGCATGGCGCCGAACTCGGCGCGTCCGGGGCCGCGGTCTTTGGCCTCGGCTTTGCCGGCGCGACGGCACTGCTGCATGGCGGCGGATTGTTGCTCGGCAATGCTCTGGTCCGGACGGCGAACCCTATCCTCCTGCGGGCGATCGGTGCGCTGTCCGCCGGCGCCGGCCTCTATCTGATGGCCGGCTGATCGTCCGGAGCCTTCGAGCCGCGCCGGGCGGCGGGGAGATGTCATGCCGGAATTCCTGCGGGCACCGCAACCGGTTGGGGAATATGATCTGATGGCGATCGGCCCTGTTCTCCTGGCCGTGCTCGTCATAATCGGTATCCGCAAGCTTTGGAGTCATTGGTCATGATCCCTGGCGAAATCTCACGGCCGCGAGCGACATCGTCCTCAACGAACGGGCGGTTCCCGTCACGATCGAGGTCGCCAATACGGGCGACCGGCCGATCCAGATCGGCAGCCACTACCACTTCGCCGAGACCAACCCGGCGCTCGCCTTCGACCGCGAGGTGACGCGCGGCATGCGCCTCGACATCGCCGCCGGCACGGCCGTGCGCTTCGAGCCGGGGGCAGACGCGCGAGGTGACGCTGGTGCCGCTCGGCGGGGTGCGCAAGGTCCATGGCTTCAACGGCAAGGTGATGGGCGCGTTCTAACGCGTCGGTTTCGGCGATCTCCGGATGATCGCGCGGTGTGAGCCCGGCGAGCGTCCGCGCGTCACCGCGCTGCGGCCAATAGCGCCCGGACCGCCGCGAGCAAAAGCACCGGCATTGACGCTGTTGAGGTCGGAGCGGCCCTCCATGGCTCGCAGCTCGTTCGGCATGTCCGCACCGCCTCCGAAGCGGGGAACGACTGGCCGCAGATAGCTGTCATCGAAGTCGCGGCCATAGGCGCGCTCCTCGACCGTGTCGCCGAACACTCGGGCGCCGGGAATGCGCGGACCAGCTGGCGGTTGCGGCGCGCCGACGATCGGCAAGCCGGACATCGACATGCCCGGCACGTCTCCCATCGGGCCCGGATCGAAGGCCTGGGCGAAGGCCGCCGCCGGCAGGAGAAGTGTTGCGAGCAGTGCGAAACGAAACACGGAAAACTCCTTTCCGGCGAACGGGCGATGGGGGGCCGGCGACAGGCGCGAGCGCTGATGACGGGCGGACCATCCAGGAACGCGCCAGCAGTCTGCGCGATCCCGACAGATCGGGCAAGCCAGGCTTTCGCGACCGAATTATGGTCTGGAATGGTGCGAGGCAGCGATGGACGATGCGGAGCGCTGACCCTCGACCACACCGGCATCTACCAGGCCCCATGTCGGCCTGAGATGGAGGTCGATCCCAGACCTACGAAGTGCGGGCCGATGGCGCGCTTTTGACCTGCGAGCCGGCGAGCGAGCTGCCAATGGCGTAGCGGTATTTTCTGTTTTAGATCGGGTCCATGGCCGAATCTGCCCCGACGCTCAGGTGCAGTGCAGAGCATCGGCGCTGTCATGCACGGCGACGCGGTAGCCAGCGGCAAGGGCGTCGACGCTGGGTTTCGGCGTAACCACGGTCAGCGGGCCGCCGGGCAGTTCGCCGACGCGGTCGTAGCCGCTGGCGCTCCAGCGCAGCAGGCGGCGCTTCCAGACCAGCCAGGCGTCGCCGTCGACCAGCACGAAGGCGCCGTCAGGGATATCTGCGGCCGCCCTCGTATGATGCACTTGATCGCGCAGTCGCGGTTTGACCCGATGGGCATGGAGCGCGTCGTCCATGGCTTTGGCCGAAGGCGGTGCGGCGAGATGATGCGTCTTTCTCCACGCCTCGCGGTAGGCGTTGAAGTCGGCGCGCCGGCATTCGGCGCAAGGGCGGTGGCCGGCCGCCAGTGCCGTCGCTTCGTCGAGAAAGAACAGCTCGGTATAGCGGCCCGACGTCATCGGCGTGCGCCGCCTGCCGCGAAAGGCGAGAACGCAGGCAATCCAGGCCTTGTGCTTCCAGCGGCTCCGGCCGAGTTTTCGGTCGCGATCGTGCAGAATGCCGCGATTGCCCATCAGCGCGCCCCGCGCCGGATCGGCGATGATCTCTCCCAGCGGGGTTACCCGGTTTTGCAGCGGCATGACGGCTCCTCATGCCTGGTGCGCGGCTTGCTTGTCGCCGCCGTATCGTCGCCGCGAAGGGGACAGGGCGCGCTAGCGTGCGGAAGTAGGAAGATTGAATGATCGTTGGCACTTCGGTCAAGCGCGCGGGCGAATGGACGGACGCCGCCGACACGATCACGCTCGACGAGACGGCGCGGCATCGCCGACGCATGGCGATGGTCTCGGACGACGACGGCATCGCATTTCTGCTCGATCTGCCCGAGGCAGTGCTGCTGAGGGACGGCGACGCGATCGGCCTCGACGACGGCCGGTTGATCGCGGTGCGGGCCAAGCCCGAAGAGCTCTACGAGGTTCGTGGCAAGGACGCCCGGCATCTCCTCGTTCTGGCCTGGCAGATCGGCAATCGTCATCTGCCGGCGCAGCTTCTCGGCGAGTGTATCCTGATCCGCCGCGACCCGGTCATTTACGAGATGCTGTCCGGCCTTGGCGCGACGATCACCGAAGTGGCGGCTGGGTTCGATCCGGAGGGCGGAGCCTATGAGGCGCACGGCCATGACCACGAGCCTTCGCCCGAGACCGCAATCCGGTGAGGGACGCTGAAACCTCGACGACGCCAGAGGCGGGCGGTGTGGCCGGCGAAGCCGCCGCGCATCTGCCGCAACTGCTGACGCTGTTTTCGCCGCCTTTCCGATCGGCGCTGGACGACCTCGGTTCGGTGGCGCTAGGGTCCGACATCGCCGCGATGCGGCACGAGGCGCTGCGAACGAGGCTCTTCCGGTCATGATCCACATAAACGGCCTGCCGATGGTCGAGTCCGCGGCGTGACACGGCTGTGGCTGAAGCAGCCGCTCGCCATTCTTGCCGACGGCGCGGATGGCGGCATGGTGATCGAGGATGGGCGGATCGTCGAACTGGTGCCCGCAGGCGGCGCGCCTTCGGGGCCGGTCGACGCGGTCTTCGATGCGTCGCGGCACGTGGTCCTGCCGGGTCTCGTCAACACCCATCATCATTTCTACCAGACGCTGACTAGGGCGCATCCGGCGGCGATCGACAAGGCGCTGTTTCCCTGGCTAACCAGCCTCTATCCGATCTGGGCGCGGCTCGATCCGGACAGTTTCCGCCTGTCGGTCAGGCTGGCGCTGACCGAACTTCTCATGTCGGGCTGCACCACCGCAGCGGACCACCATTACCTGTTTCCAAAGGGTCTGGAGAACGCCATCGACATCGAGGCCGAGGAGGCGGCGAGCCTCGGCATTCGCGTCACATTGAGCCGTGGTTCGATGGACCTGTCGGAGAAGGACGGCGGCCTGCCGCCCGATAGCGTCGTCCAGGACAAGGACGACATCCTCGCGGACAGCGAACGGCTGATCGGGCGCTATCACGACCGGTCCGACGGGGCGATGATTCAGATCGCGCTGGCGCCCTGTTCGCCCTTCTCGGCGACCAAAAGCCTGATGATCGAGAGCGCCGCGCTGGCCGACAAGCATGATTGCCGGCTGCACACCCATCTTGGCGAAACCGAGGATGAGAACGCCTTTTGCGAAGCGACATTCGGTTGCCGGCCGCTCGACTATCTGGAAGACGTCGGCTGGCTCGGGCCGCGCACCTGGCTCGCCCACGGCATTCATTTTACCACCGAGGAATGCCGGCGCCTCGGCGCGCACAAGGTCGGCGTCTGCCATTGCCCGACGTCGAATGCGGTGCTGGCCTCGGGCTTTTGTCCGGTCAACGAATTGCGGGATGCCGGGGCGCCGGTCGGGCTGGGTGTCGACGGTTCGGCCTCGAACGACGCCTCGAACCTGATCGAGGCGGCTCGCCACGCGCTGATGGTCGGGCGCCTGAACTACCGCTCGGCCGCAGCGATCACCGCGCGAGACGTGCTGGCCATGGCAACCGAAGGTTCGGCGGCCTGTCTCGGCCGCACCGACATCGGCCGTATCGACATCGGGCGGCAGGCCGATCTTGCGCTGTTCACCCTCGACGAATTGCGCTTTTCCGGCGCGCATGATCCGATTGCGGCGCTGGTCCTGTGCGGCGCGACGCGCGCCGACCGGGTGATGGTGAAGGGCGAATGGCGCGTCCTCGACGGCCATCCGGTCGGGGTCGACCTGGCCCGTCTCAGGGCCGAACATAGCGCAGCGGCCCGGCGTTTCGGCTGAATTCGCGCTCCTGGTCTACCGATGCCCGGCGAAACGAGGTGCGTGGGGCAAGGAACGCGTCACGCTTTTCATCTTGCACGGGCTTGGAAGCAGCCGGATGCTTTCCGCTTTACGCCGCCGCTCCCGACGTTGCAGAATGCTTGACCGAATGGTCAAAAACGACGGAAAGAGCCTGAATGTCCGAACTGACCGCCGCCCGGCTGACGACCCATGTGCTCGACACCAGTCTCGGCCGGCCGGCCTCTGGTATCGCGGTGACGCTGTGGCGGCTCGGGGCGGACGGTGGCAGGGAAAAGGTCGTGGAAACCGTCACCAATTCGGACGGGCGCTGTGACGCGCCGCTGATGGCCGGCGAGACTTTCGTGGTCGGCGAATACGAACTCGTTTTCGCGGCCGGCGCTTATTTCGACGCGACGGGCCGGGATCTGCCGGAGCCGAAATTCCTCAGCGACGTCGTCATCCGCTTCGGCATCGCCGACGAGACGCATTATCATGTGCCGCTGCTCATTTCGCCCTTCGGCTATTCCACCTACAGGGGCAGCTGATGACCGGTCATGACGCCCCTCGGCCGATCCGCTTCGTCCTCAATGGCGAGGAGCGTGCCGTCGCGGGGCTGAAGCCGACGACGACGATTCTCGAGTATCTGCGCCGGACGGAACGGCTGACCGGCACCAAGGAGGGCTGCGCGGAGGGTGACTGCGGCGCCTGCACGGTGCTGATCGCGGAGCCGGATGGCGGCGGCGGCCTCTCGCGCCGGGCGGTCAATGCCTGCATCCAATTCCTTCCTTCGCTGAATGGCCGGGCGATCGAGACGGTGGAATACATCGGCCGCGATGGAGCCCACCCGATCCAGACGGCGATGGTGGAAAAACACGGCAGCCAGTGCGGCTTCTGCACGCCGGGTTTCGTCATGCAGCTTTACGCCGGCTGGCTCACAGGCGCGATCTCGGACCGCCAATCGGTCAAGGATCTGATCGCCGGTAATCTCTGCCGCTGCACCGGCTACGGGCCGATCGTCGAGGCGGGGTTGGAGCTCGGCGCGGTGCCGGTGCCCGATACTGCGAAAGAGGACGCGGCGCTCGGCGCTCGGCTGGCGGAATTCGAAGGTGACGGCGTCTTCGCCTATGAGGCCGGCGGCGATCACTGGTTCGCGCCGACCAATGTCGACGACCTCGCCGATACCTATGCCGCGCATCCGGATGCCGTGCTGGTCGCGGGCGCGACCGACGTCGGGCTGTGGGTGACCAAGCAGCACCGCGAGTTGCCGATGATCATCGACGTCAGCCATGTCCGCGATCTCCAGGTGATCGAGGAAGCGGCCGGCCGGGTCTTTATCGGGGCCGGCGTCACTCATCGCCGGGCTTTCGACATACTGACGGGTATGCACGCCGATCTCGGCGAGATGCTGCGCCGCTTCGCGGGCTGCCAGATCCGCAATGCCGGCACGGTCGGCGGCAACATTGCCAACGGCTCGCCGATCGGCGATCTGCCGCCCTGCCTGATCGCGCTGGGCGTGCGGCTGCATCTGCGCCAGGGCGACACGGCCCGCGCCATCGACCTTGAGGATTTCTTCATCGCCTACGGCCGCCAGGACCGGGCGAAGGGCGAGTTCGTCGCCGCCGTCGAGGTGCCGCGGCTGGGGACGAACCAGCGCTTCTTCGCGCACAAGATCTCCAAGCGCTTCGATTCCGACATTTCCGCTGTCATGGCCGCGTTCCGCCTCACCTTCGACGGCGACAGAGTGAGCGAAGCACGGCTTGCCTTTGGTGGCATGGCGGAAACGCCCAAGCGCGCGGCGAAGGCGGAAGCCGCGCTTGTCGGCCGGCGCTTCGACGAAGCGGCGGTGAAAGCGGCGACTGCGGCGATGGCCGAGGACTTCACCCCGCTAACCGACATGCGCGCCTCGGCTGCGTACCGGCTAAAGACGGCGCAAAACCTGTTGCGCCGGTTCTGGCTCGAACAGCAGGGCGGCGTGCGGACCCGCATCGAGGATGTCGCGGCAGACGCGACCACGCTCGGCGAGGTTGCGTGATGGACGAAACGCGCATCCAGGATCGCGGCGGCGCCGGCGAACCTTCGCTCGAAACGCTGGGCGAGAAGCCGCCAGGCGGCGAACGCGCGATCCGGGGCGGCGTCAGGACGGCGCTCGCCCATGACAGCGGCGGCAAGCACGTCTCGGGCGCCGCGCGCTATGTCGACGATGAGCCTGAGCTGCCCGGAACGCTGCAAATCTACATCGCCATGTCGGAGCGGGCCCATGCCCGCATTGTCGGCATGGAACTCGATGACGTTCGGTCGGCGCCGGGCGTTGTCGCCATGCTGACCGCTGCGGACATCCCCGGCCAGAACGACTATTCGCCGGTGTTCGGCGACGATCCGATCTTCCCGGTCGACACGGTCGACTATGTCGGGCAGCCGCTGTTCGCCGTCGCCGCCGAGACGGAAGCGGCCGCACGTGCTGCCGCGAAACTGGCGCGGATCGAATATGAGGACCTGGCGGCGGCGATCTGCATCGATGACGCGATCGCCCTTGCCGACAAGACCGGCGAAGACCTGCTTCCCGTCCATGAGATGAATCTCGGCGATGCCGGTGCCGCGCTCGATGCCGCGCCGGGCCGGGTCAAGGGCCGTGTCGAGGTCGGCGGTCAGGATCATTTTTACCTGGAAGGCCAGATTGCCTATGCGATCCCGCAGGAGGATGGTGACGTGCTGGTGCGCTCGTCGACCCAGCATCCCTCCGAAGTCCAGCACAACGTCGCGAAAATGCTGGGTGTGCCCGATCACGCCGTGACCGTCGAGGTGCGGCGGATGGGTGGCGGCTTCGGCGGCAAGGAAAGCCAGCCGGCGCTGTTCGCTTCGGTCGCGGCCCTCGCCGCGATCAAGACCGGCCGCCCGGCGAAGTGCCGGCTCGACCGCGACGACGACATGGAAATGACCGGCAAGCGCCATGAGGTGCGGATCGACTACGATCTCGGATTCGAGGCGGATGGCCGGATCGCGGCCGTCGATTTCGCCCATTTCGTGCGCTGCGGCTATTCGAAGGATCTGTCGGCGGCGATCGCCGACCGGGCGATGTTTCACGCCGACAACGCCTATGCGCTGCCGGCCGCGCGCATTCGTTCGCGGCGGCTGAAGACCCACACGGTATCGAATACCGCATTTCGCGGCTTCGGCGGGCCGCAGGGCATGGTCGGGATCGAGCGCGCCATCGACCACATCGCCTTTGAGACGGGGTTCGACCCGCTCGACGTCAGGAAGCGCAATTTCTACCCGGCCCCCGAGGACCGGGATAGTCCGGCCCTGACGCCCTATCATATGCCGGTGACCGACTCGGTGATCGGTGAGATCGTCGCGGAACTGGAGGCCTCGTCCGACTACCGCGCCCGGCGCGAGGCGATAAAGGCCTTCAATGCCGACAACCCGATTCTCAAAAAGGGCCTGGCGCTGACGCCGGTGAAGTTCGGCATCTCCTTCACCACAGCCCATCTCAATCAGGCCGGCGCGCTCGTCCATGTCTACAAGGACGGCTCGGTGCATCTCAACCACGGCGGTACGGAGATGGGGCAGGGGCTGTTCATCAAGGTCGCGCAGGTGGTCGCCGAGGAATTCCAGATCGACATCGACAAGGTGAAGATCACCGGCACGACGACCGCCAAGGTGCCGAATACGTCGGCGACGGCGGCCTCCTCCGGTTCGGACCTCAACGGCATGGCCGCACAGGCCGCCGCCCGGACGATCAAGGACCGGCTGATCGACTATGCCGCCGAGCGGTACAAGGTGCCGAAGGACCAGGTCGTCTTCGAGGCCAACCGGGTGCGGATCGGCAATGACGAGAAGCGCTTTTCCGATCTCGTCGGCGAAGCCTATCTCGCGCGCATTTCGCTGTCCTCGACCGGCTTTTACGCGACGCCCGGCATCAGCTACGACCGGGAGAACGCGCGAGGTACGCCGTTTTACTATTTTGCCTATGGCGCGGCCTGTTCGGAGGTCGTCATCGACACGTTAACCGGAGAATACCGGCTGCTGCGCGCCGACATCCTCCACGACGTCGGGCAGTCGCTGAATCCGGCGATCGATCTCGGCCAGATCGAGGGCGGCTTCATCCAGGGGATGGGCTGGCTGACCATGGAAGAGCTGTGGTGGGACGACAAGGGCCGGCTCAAGACCCATGCGCCGTCGACCTACAAGATTCCGACCGCCAACGATCGCCCGGACGATTTCCGCATGGCGATCTGGGAGAAGGGCGAGAACCGCGCGCCGACGATCTATCGCTCCAAGGCGGTCGGGGAGCCGCCGCTGATGCTGGCGATTTCGGTGTTCTCGGCGCTGACCGACGCGGTGTGTGCGGCGGGAGACGGCAAGGCCTTCCCCGATCTCGACGCACCGGCGACGCCCGAGCGCGTGCTTGCCGCCGTCGAACAGGTGCGAGGGGCTGGATGAGAGCAACCTATCTTGCGTTCACGGATATGGTACCGTATTTTAGTATCACTTCGAAATGAAGAGGCGACACAGTCGGACATTGGAACTCATATTCGCCCGCCCGGTGAGAGGTTCCATCCGATGGGTCGATATCGAAGCGATGTTCCTTGAGCTCGGCGCCACACTCCAAGAGCGCGAAGGCTCGCGCATCGGCGTCCTGCTGTTTGGCGAGGTTCGCGTATTCCACCGGCCTCACCCGTCTCCCGATACCGACAAGGGCGCCGTGGTGAGTATCAGGAAATGGTTGGAAGCCCATGAGGTCAGGCCATGACGCAGAACATCATGAAGATCGACGGACATAACGCCGTGGTGACGTTCGACCCGGAAATCGGCATGCTGCGCGGCGAGTTTGTCGGCCTGAACGGCGGAGCCGATTTTTATGCCTCCAGCGTTGAAGCCTTGCAGCAAGAAGGGCGCCTCTCGCTCAAGGTGTTCTTGGACATGTGCGAGGAACAAGGCATCGAGCCGTTTCGAAAATTCTCCGGCAAGTTCAATGTTCGTCTTGCGTCCGAACTCCACGAAGCGGCGGTCCAAGCCGCGCGCGCCGAGAACAAGAGCCTGAACGAATGGGTCGCCGAGGCGATCGATCATGCCACGAAGGCGGGGTGATCGATTTGGCGGGTTTGTCCACCCTCGTTCCGAAGGCGCTCGAGGCCGGCACGCCCGCCGTCCTCGTCACGATCATCCGCGCGCTCGGCTCGACGCCCCGCGAAGCGGGTGCGGCGATGCTGGTGACACCGTCGCAGTTTGCGGGCACGATCGGCGGCGGACGGCTCGAATTCGATGCGATCGAGCGGGCGCGGGCGATGCTGGTTTCCGGCGAGACCGAGGCGGTGATGGACGTCCCGCTCGGACCGGAGATCGGCCAGTGCTGCGGCGGGCGGGTGGAGCTGTCGCTGCGCCGGGCGAACGAAGCCCTGCTTTCGGAACTGGAGACGCTCGAGGCGCGCGAGAAGGCGGAGCGGCCGCTGGCGCTGATCTTCGGCGCGGGGCATACGGGCCGGGCGCTCGCCGCAGCCCTGGCGCTATTGCCGGTTCGCGTGCGCCTCGTCGACAGCCGGCCGGAGACCTTGGTCGGCCTGCCCGAGGCGGTCGAGACCGCCGCCGCCGCGCTGCCGGAGGCCGAGGTCGCGGCCGCTCCCGCCGGCACGGCCTTCGTCGTGATGACCCACGCGCATTCGCTGGATTTTCTGATTGCTGCAGCAGCCTTGGCGCGGGGCGACGCCGCCTATGTCGGCATGATCGGCTCGGCGACGAAGCGCGAACGGTTTCGCCGCTATCTCGTGGAGGAGGGACGGGACGCCGACGTCGCCCGGCTGACGCTGCCGATCGGCGGAGCCGCGCTGCATGACAAGCGCCCCGAGGTGATCGCCGCATTGACGGTGGCGGAGCTGGCCGTTTGCCTGCTTTCCGATCAACAGGAAAAGCTGATCGATCGCTTTGCGGCGCGCAACGGGCGATGTCATAGTGACGGGGTCAGATCAACGGGATGACCCACATCGACATGGCGCCGCGCCTGCAGCTCTCCGGCATCACCAAGCGCTTCCCGGGCGTCGTCGCGAACGATCAGGTATCGTTCTTAGTGGCGCCCGGCGAGATCCATGCGCTGCTAGGCGAGAACGGCGCCGGCAAGTCGACGCTGGTGAAGATCATCTACGGCGTGCAGAAGGCGGACGAGGGCACGATGGCCTTCGACGGGACACCGGTCGCGATCCACTCGCCGCGCGAGGCCCGGGCGCTCGGCGTCGGCATGGTGTTCCAGCACTTCTCGCTGTTCGAGGCGATGACCGTCCTGGAGAATATCGCCCTCGGCATGGACAACCCGCCGCCGCGCCGGGAATTGGAAGCCGCGATCCGGGAGGTGCTCGCCTCCTACGATCTGACGCTCGATCCGCATCGCGTCGTCCACACGCTGTCGGTCGGCGAACGGCAGCGGATCGAGATCGTGAGGGCGCTGTTGCAGCGGCCGAAGCTCTTGATCATGGACGAGCCGACCTCGGTCCTGACCCCGCAGGAAGTCGGGCAATTGTTCGAGACGCTGCGCCGCCTTGCCCGCGAGGGCTGCTCGATCCTGTATATTTCCCACAAGCTGCACGAGATCAAGGAACTCTGCGAGACGGCGACGATCCTCAGAGGTGGCAAGGTGGTGGCCACCTGCGATCCCCGCGAAGAGTCGGCGCGCTCGATGGCCGAACTGATGATCGGCGGCGATCTAAAGGATCTGTCTGGTAAGGCGGCCGGTGTTAACGGCGAGGTCCGCTTTGCCGTTAGCGATCTGTCGGCGCCGGGCGAGCCGCCCTTCGGCACCAGCCTCAAGGATATCTCCTTTACCGTGCGCTCCGGCGAACTTCTGGGCATCGCGGGTGTTGCCGGCAACGGCCAGAATGAACTGCTTCAGGTGCTGTCGGGCGAGCGAATGGCCGGCGTAACCGGCAAGATCATGATCGACGGCGGCACGATTTCGAACCGCTCGGTCGACGGGCGGCGGGCCTTCGGGCTGGCGACCGTGCCGGAAGAGCGCAACGGCCACGCCGCAGTGCCGGGCCTGTCGCTTGCCGAGAACGCGGTTCTGTCCGCGCGAAAGCGCATGGGGCTTGCCGCCGGCGGCATCATCAAGGCTGGCGCCGCGCGCGCCTACGCGGCCTCCGTCATCGATGCCTTCTCGGTCAAGGCGACGGGGCCGGGCGCCTTGGCGGGAAGTCTGTCCGGCGGCAATCTGCAGAAATTCGTGATGGGCCGCGAAATCATGCAGGACCCCGCCGTGCTCGTCGTCTCGCAGCCGACCTGGGGCGTCGACGCGGGCGCTGCCGCGTTCATCCGCCAGGCAATGATCGACCTCGCCGCCAAGGGCGCGGCGATCGTCGTCGTCAGCCAGGATCTCGACGAATTGCTCGAACTCTGCGACCGGATCGCCGTCATCAACGAGGGGCGGCTGTCGGAGCCGATGGATGTCCAGGGAATTTCCATCGAGCGGGTCGGTCTTTTGATGGGCGGCATCCACGGCGCTTACGGGGACGACCACGCCGGCGCCGAGAGGGCCGCCTGATGGCCCTCGTTTTCGAGCCCCGCCGGGAGCCGAGCCGCGCCATGATGCTGACGGCCCCCGTCATCGCCGTCGTCGCGACCCTCGTCGCGGGCGCGATCGTCTTCACGTTGCTCGGCCATGACGGTCTCAAGGCGGTCTACCAGATTTTCGTCGTGCCGCTGTTCAATCCCTATCGCTGGCAGGATCTTCTGGTGAAAGCCGCGCCGCTGGCGATCATCGCGACGGGCCTGGCCATCGGCTTTCGCGCCAACATCTGGAATATCGGCGCCGAGGGACAGTACATCCTGGGCGGGCTCGCCGGCACCGGCGTCGCCTTGCTGACTCTTGACGTCGAAGGCTTCTGGGTCCTGCCCGTCATGATCGCGGCCGGCATCCTCGGCGGCATGGTCTGGGCCGGCGTACCGGCCTTCCTCAAGACGCGGCTCAACGTCAACGAGATCCTGTCGAGCCTGATGCTCAACTATGTGGCGATCCAGCTGCTCTATTATCTGATGCGCGGTCCCTGGAAAGACCCGATGGGCTTCAACTTCCCCCAGACCGCGATGTTCACCGCCGCCCAGACGCTGCCGATCGCTGTTCCGGGCACGCTGATCCATCTCGGCATACCGATCGCGGCGGCACTGGCGCTGACCGCCTGGTTCCTGATGACGCGGTCGATCACCGGGTTTCAAATCCGCGTCGTCGGGCTGGCGCCGAACGCGGCCCGCTACGGCGGCTTCCGCCAATCCTCGACGGTCTGGTTGGCGCTGCTGGTCGGCGGCGGCCTCGCCGGCCTTGCCGGAATTCTCGAGGCGTCCGGCCCTTTCGGCCAGATGGTGCCGCAATTTCCCACCGGCTACGGCTATACGGCGATCATCGTCGCCTTTCTCGGACGGCTCAATCCGCTCGGCATCCTCGTCGCCGCGCTGGTGCTGGCGCTCACCTATGTCGGGGGCGAGAGCGCCCAGACGACGATCGGCCTGCCGTCGGCCGCGGCCGGCGTGTTCCAGGCGATGATGCTGTTCTTCCTGCTCGCGACCGATCTTCTGGTGCGCTACCGGCTTGTCGTGCGACGCAAGGCCGGAGGCCCGTCTCCGGAGACCCGCCGTATCGAGGTGGAGCCGGCGACATGACCACAGCACTGTTCATCTCCATCCTGATGACGATCGCGGCGGCGGCGACGCCGCTCTTGATCGCCGCGCTCGGCGAACTGGTGGTGGAGAAATCCGGCGTCCTCAATCTCGGCGTCGAGGGCATGATGCTGATCGGCGCCGTTACCGGCTTTGCCATCGCCTATACCACCGGCGTGCCATCGCTCGGCGCGTTGGCGGCAATGGTCGCGGGCGCCACGGCATCGCTGATCTTCGCGGTCTTGACGCTCAGCCTGATGGCCAACCAGGTGGCGACGGGTCTCGCCCTGACTATCTTCGGCACCGGCGTCTCGGCGCTATTAGGCGCACCCTATGTGGGCATCACTACCGCGACGCTCGGACCGATCTTTCCCGCCGCGCTCGCGAGCGATCCCATTGGACGGGTGATCTTCGGCCATTCGCCGCTGGTCTATCTCGGGCTCGTGCTGGCCCTCGCGATCTGGTGGTTCCTGAAGCACAGCCGCGCCGGGCTGATCCTGCGCGCGGTCGGGGAGAGCGACAGCGCCGCCCACGCGATCGGCTATCCGGTTCTCAAGGTGCGCTATCTCGCGGTCCTGTTCGGCGGCGCCATGGCCGGGCTTGCCGGCTCCTATTATTCGCTGGTGCTGACGCCGATGTGGGCGGAGCGGCTGACCGCCGGTCGCGGCTGGATCGCCATCGCGCTCGTCGTCTTCGCCTCATGGCGGCCGGGGCGGCTGGTGCTCGGCGCCTATCTCTTCGGTGCGGTCATCACGCTGGAGTTGCAGGCAAAGGCGGCCGGCTTCAATCTGTTCGCGCCGGAATTTCTTGCCAGCCTGCCCTATCTGGCAACCATCCTCGTCCTTGCCATCATTTCGGCCGGCAAGGGAAGCGTCCGAACCGCGGCGCCGGCCTGCCTCGGCCAACCGTTCCGGGCGAGCGCCTGACATCAACCCCAACCACCCCAAGGAGTCCCGCGATGTTCAACACCACTCGACGCCGACTGATGGCAGGAGCCGTCACGCTCGTTGCCGCGGTCTCGTTCGGCCTGCCGGCGACCGCGCAGGACGGCGAGAAAAAGGACAAGGTGAAGGCCGCCTTCGTCTATGTCGGCCCGGTCGGCGATTTCGGCTGGACCTATGCTCACGACCAGGGGCGCAAATATCTGGAGGAGAAGCTCGGCGACAAGGTCGAGACCACCTTTGTCGAAAATGTCGCGGAAGGGCCTGACGCCGAGCGGGTCATCCGCCAGCTCGCCCAGGACGGCAACGACATCGTCTTCACGACTTCCTTCGGCTTCATGAACCCGACCATCAAGGTCGCCAAGCAATTTCCGGACGTGAAGTTCGAGCACGCGACCGGCTACCAGACCGGCTCCGACAATATGGGCCTTTACAATTCCCGCTTCTACGAGGGTCGCGCGGTGCTCGGCACGATCGCCGGGAAGATGTCGAAGAGCGGCAAGGCCGGCTACATCGCCTCCTTCCCGATCCCGGAAGTGGTGATGGGCATCAACGCCTTCACGCTGGCGGCGCGGGCGGTGAATCCGGATTTCGAGACTCAGGTGGTCTGGGTCAACTCCTGGTACGATCCCGCCAAGGAGGCCGATGCGACCAAGGCGCTGCTCAGCCAGGGCGCCGACGTCATCACCCAGCACACCGATTCCCCTGCACCGCTGCAGGCCGCTGAGCAGGGCGGGGCCATCGCCTTCGGCCAGGCCTGGGACATGACCAGCTTCGCGCCCAACGCCCACATGACCGCCATCGTCGACAAATGGGGACCCTATTATGTCGACCGGGTGCAGGCGATGCTCGACGGCACCTGGACGGCCGACAATGTCTGGCTCGGCATGAAGGAGGGCGAGGTCGAGATGGCGCCCTTCAACGACAAGATGCCGGCCGACGTGAAGGAAGCCGCCCAGAAGATTGTCGACGACACCAAGGCCGGCACCTACGAGGTGTTCACCGGGCCGATCAAGGATCAAGCGGGCGAGGTCAAGGTCCCGGAAGGCGAGACCATGTCGGACGAGGACCTTCTGAAGATGGACTGGTACGTCGAAGGCGTGAAGAGCTGAGGCACGGCGCTCTCAAGCGCCCGACGACACGGCAAGGGGCGCTTCGCCGCCCCTTGCCGATACCGAACCCAACAGGCTCGCGCCTTCCCCGTCTCCTGAACGGCGGGCGCATGACAGCCTTATTCGAGACCTATCAGGAGGCGCCGCGACAAGGGGGCGGCGCTTCGAGGCAACTCGCGAATGTGGACCTATTTCTCCGAATGGCTGGGCTTCGCCGTGCGCTGGCTGCACGTCGTCACCGCCATCGCCTGGGTCGGCTCGTCCTTCTATTTCATCGCGCTCGACCTCGGCCTACGCAAGCCGCGCGAACTGCCAGACGGCGTCGGCGGCGAAGCCTGGCAGGTGCATGGCGGCGGCTTCTACCATCTGCGGAAATACATGGTCGCGCCGCCAGCGATGCCGGAGGACCTGACCTGGTTCAAATGGGAGAGCTATTCCACCTGGCTGTCCGGTTTCGTGCTGCTTGTCCTGATTTATTACCTCGGCGCCGATCTCTATCTGATCGATCCGGAAAAGGCCGATCTGCCGGTCTGGGGCGCGAGCGCGCTCGGCATTGGCGGGCTGGCGCTCGGCTGGCTGGTCTATGACCGGCTGTGCAAGTCGCCACTGAAGAAGAACGACACGGCCTTGCTCGCCGTCCTGTTCGTTTACGTGGTCGCGGCGAGTTTCCTGTTCTCGGAGGTTTTCTCGGGCCGTGGCGCGATGCTCCACACCGGCGCGATGATCGCCACGCTGATGACCGCCAACGTGTTCCTCATCATCATCCCGAACCAGACAATCGTTGTCGCCGACCTCAAGGCGGGCCGCACGCCCGAGCCACGGCTCGGCCAGGAGGCCAAGCAGCGCTCGCTGCACAACAATTACCTGACGTTGCCGGTTATCTTCCTGATGCTGTCGAACCACTATCCGCTGGCCTTCGCGACGGAGTGGAACTGGGCGATCGCCGGGTTGGTGCTTTTGATCGGCGCGGTCATCCGGCACTACTTCAACACGATGCACGCGACCGGTCGGCAGCTCTGGTGGTGCTGGGCGGTCGCCGGTCTGCTCTTCGCCGCAGTTATCACCCTGTCGGGTGCGCCGGGCTGGCGGGCCGAGGCGAAGTCCGGTGAGGGTGCGGAAGCGTCGCGCCGGTGGGACGGCGACCCGGCCGTCGCGCTGGCCGCCTCGCCGCATTTCGCCGAGGCGGAGGCGATCATCCTGTCGCGCTGCTCCATGTGCCACGCCAGCGAGCCGCTGTGGCCGGGGCTCGCGACGGCGCCGAAGGATATCCGCCTGGAAACGGGAGACGACATCATCCATTACGCGTCGCTGATCGAGCGTCAGGCCGTGCGCAGCCACGCCATGCCGCCCGGCAACGTCACCGGCCTCGAACCGGCCGAACGCGAGACCCTTGCCGCGTGGATCGCATCCGGCTCCGGCCGCTATGTCGCCGACGGCGGGCAACCGTGACACGCGTCGGTGGCAGCATCGCGATCCGGGGGCGGTTGCTCTGGTTCGACGCCGACCCGGCCGAGGAGGGCGAGGGGGCGGCGGTCCGTTACATCGCGGACGGGCTGGTCGTCGTCGACAAGGGGATCATCCGCCAAGTCGGCGAAGCCGCGACGCTGCTGCCCAGACTGCGGCCCGAAACGCCGGTCGCCGATCACCGGCCGCATCTGCTGATGCCCGGCTTCATCGACCCGCATCTGCACATGCCGCAAACGCAGGTGATCGCCTCCTACGGCACCGAGTTGATGGAATGGCTGGCGAAATACACTTTTCCCGAGGAGAGCCGCTACGGCGACCCGGCGGTGGCGGCCGAGGGCGCGCGGTTCCTCCTCAACGAGCTTCTGGCGAGCGGCACGACGACGGCCGGCGTCTATTGCACCACGCATCCGGAAAGCGTCGACGCGTTCTTCACCGAGGCCGCGCGGCTAAACCTGCGCATGGTCGCCGGCAAGGTGATGATGGATCGCGGCGCGCCGCCGGCGCTGCTCGACACGGCGGAATCCGGCTATCAGCAGTCCAAGGCGCTGATCCGCAAATGGCATGGCAAGGGCCGGCTCGACTATGCCATCACGCCGCGCTTCGCGCCGACCTCGAGCGCGGCGCAACTGGAAGCCTGCGAGGCGCTTGCGGTCGAGCACCCCGACCTCCACATCCAGACCCACCTGTCCGAGAATGCTGCCGAGATCGCCTTCGTCCGGGAGGCGTTCCCCTGGTCGAAGGACTATACGGAAGTCTACGAACGCTTCGGCCTTGTCCGTCCCAGGGCGCTGTTCGGTCACTGCATCCATTTGTCGCAGCGCGAGCGCGAGGCGCTCGCCAAAAAGGGCGCGACGGCAGTGTTCTGTCCGACCTCGAACCTCTTCCTCGGCTCGGGGCTGTTCGATCTCGCTGCCGCGCGCGCCGCCGGCATCAAGGTGGGGCTCGCGACCGACATTGGCGGCGGCACCAGCTATTCGATGCTGCGGACCGCGGCCGAAGCCTACAAGGTGCTGGCGCTGCAGGGCCAGAAGCTGCCCGCCTTCGACGCCTTTCACATGCTGACCGCCGGCAATGCGGCGGCGATGGGGCTCGACAACCGGATCGGGCGTATCGCGCCGGGGCTCGAGGCCGACCTCGTCGTCCTCGATACCTGCGCGACCTCGGCCATGCGCCGGCGCATGGCGCGGGTCGAGACGTTGGAGGAAGAGCTGTTCGCGCTAATGATCCTCGGCGACGAACGCGCCACTGTCGCGACCTATGCGCACGGCCACCGCGTCTATGACCGCGGGGCGGCGGCTTCGAAGCCATTGCCGCCGCGTCCCGACCATGCGCCTGTGACGGGACCGGAGCAGGCCGGCGAAGCGGCGCAGTAGCAGGTCGCATCCGGTAAATATCGCCCACCCACCGCGACAAATGCGTGTTCGCGGCTATCTCCCCTGCAGACAAGGCGACGGCGCCAAATGGTGCTGGCCTGAAGCCGGCAAGCAAGGGAGAAGCGGATGCGACTGGTACGATACGGCGAGAGCGGCGCGGAAAAGCCGGGTCTGATCGACGACGAAAACGTTCTTCGCGATCTGTCGGAGGAGGTCGAGGACATTGCTGGCGAGACGCTCTCTCGGGCGGGGCTGGAGCGGCTGCGCGCGCTCAATCCCAAGGGCTTGGCCAAAGTGGACCCGTCGCACCGCATCGGTCCGCCGGTCGGCCGGGTCGGGAACTTCATCGCGGTGGGGCTTAACTATGCCGACCACGCCAAGGAGTCCGGGATGGACATTCCGGCGGAGCCGATCCTGTTCAACAAGGCGCCGTCTTCGATCGTCGGGCCGCATGACGACGTGATCGTCCCGAAGGGCTCGGACCGGCTCGACTGGGAGGTCGAGATCGCCATCGTGATCGGCGAAGAGGCGCTCTATGTGTCGCAAGAACAGGCGATGGACCACGTCGCCGGCTTTTGCCTGTGCAACGACGTCTCGGAGCGCACCTTCCAGACGCAGCGCGGCGGACAGTGGATGAAGGGCAAGAGCGCCCCCAGCTTCGGCCCACTCGGCCCCTGGCTGGTCACGCCCGATGCGCTCGGCGACCCGCAGGCGGTCGATCTTTGGCTCGACGTCAATGGCGAGCGCATGCAGACCGGCTCGACCGCGACGATGATTTTCCCGATCACCACGCTGGTCTCCTACATCTCGCAATTCATGCGCCTGATGCCGGGCGACGTGATCATCACCGGAACCCCGCCCGGCGTCGGCATGGGAATGAAGCCGGAGCGCTATCTCAAGCCCGGCGACATCATCACGTTGGGCGGTCGGGGCTTGGGCGAGCAACGCCAGACGGTACAGGCCTTCGCGGGGTGAGCGTCGCCAAGGCCGGTTGGACTTTCATCGGGTTCGCCGGAACAACCTGCCCGTTTCGACCCTTAATCTGATCGAGCGGGTCATTTCGCGTTCCGTAACGGTAGCCGAGACTGGACATGGGACGAAGGTTTCCTATCCCTTAAGGTTCGGAGCTTTTCGCGCGGGAGCGTTGCCTCCGCGCATCGTCTTTCCTGACTGTTGAACCTGAAGGCCGTCCATGGACAAACCCGTTGCCGCCGCCCGTCAGCCGAAAAAAGCCCCGACAGCCAAGGCCGCCGAGAGCGAAGCTCGCCTCTTGGCGCTGGCCGAAAACCGCATCGTCATCGAGGGCGTCGCGCCGGAGATTGATGGCGGTCGCTTCGCGGTCAAGCGCGTCGAGGGCGAGAAGCTGGTCGTCTCCGCCGATGTATTTTCCGACGGGCACGACGAAATCGCCGCGGCGGTCGTCTACGGCTCGGCGGACGACGAGGCCTGGAGCGAGACGCCGCTGACATTCGTCGCGAACGACCGCTGGTCGGCGGACATCGTCTTCGAGGTTCCAGGCCCCTATCGCTTTTCGATTATCGCCTGGCGCGACCTCTATGCGACATGGCGCGACGAGGCGACGAAGAAGCGCGACGCGGGCAAACTGAGCGACCTGGAACTGACCGAAGCGCGTGAACTCGTCAAAAACGCGGCGACGTCAGGGCGTGGCTCCAAGGCCGATCAGAAAGCGGTGGCGAAGCTTCACGACAAGCTGGAAAAGCTCAGCGCCAAGGGCGACGCCGACGGCCAGTACGCGCTGATGCAGGCCGCCGACACGATCGCGCTGCTCGACGCCGCCGGCCACCGCACGCATCTGTCGCGCTATCCGATCGAGGTTCCGGTCTGGGTCGATCGCACCGCCGCGGCGTTTTCGGCCTGGTACGAACTGATGCCGCGCTCGCAGTCCGGTGACGCGAGCCGGCACGGCACCTTCGACGACGTTATCAAGCGTCTGCCCGACATTCAGGAGATGGGCTTCGACGTTCTGTATTTTCCGCCGATCCATCCGATCGGAAGCACCAACCGCAAGGGCAAGAACAATACACTGACGCCGGGGCCTGACGATCCCGGCAGTCCTTATGCGATCGGCTCGGACGAGGGCGGACACGATGCCATCCATCCCGAACTCGGCTCCTTCGAGGATTTCGCGCGGCTCATAAAAGCGGCGGGGGAGCATGGCTTGGAGATCGCGATCGACTTCGCCATCCAGTGCTCGCCGGACCATCCATGGATCAAGCAGCACCCCGAATGGTTCGACTGGCGGCCGGACGGCACCATCAAATTCGCCGAGAACCCGCCGAAGAAATACGAGGACATCGTCAACGTCCATTTCTATCGCGGCGCGCTGCCGTCGATCTGGTACGAATTGCGGGACATCGTCCTGTTCTGGCTCGACAAGGGCGTCAGGATCTTCCGCGTCGACAATCCCCACACCAAGCCGTTTCCGTTCTGGGAATGGATGATCGCGGAGGTGCGCAAGGTCGATCCCGGCGTGGTGTTCCTCGCCGAGGCCTTCACCCGGCCGAAGGTGATGAAGCGGCTCGGCAAGGTCGGCTACAACCAGTCCTATTCCTATTTCACCTGGCGCAACGCCAAGGCGGAGCTGACCGAGTATCTGACCGAGCTGACGCGCACGGAAGCGGCCGAATACATGCGGCCGAACTTCTTCGTGAATACGCCGGACATCAACCCGATCTATCTCCAGGTCAGCGGTCGGCCGGGGTTTCGCACCCGCCTCGCGCTCGCCGCGACGCTTGCCGGCAATTATGGTGTCTATTCGGGTTTCGAGCTTTGCGAGTTCCTGCCGGTTCCGGGCAGGGAAGAATATCTCAACTCCGAGAAATACGAGATTCGCGCCTTCGACTGGAAGGCCGAGGGCAATATTCGGGACGACATCGCCTTCTTCAACCGGCTGCGCCGCTCGGAAAAGGCGATGCAGGATTTCCGCAGCCTCGCCTTCTACAATTTCCACAACGACAACATCCTCTATTACGGCAAGCGGACGGCCGACCTTTCCTCCTTCCTGCTCTTCGCTGTCACACTCGATCCGCATGCGCCGCAGGGCGGCCATTTCGAAGTGCCCTTATGGGAGTTCGGGCTGCCGGACGACGGGTCGGTGATGGTCGAGGATATGGTCACCGGTCAGAGCTTCGCCTGGAAGGGCAAGGTTCAGCACTGGTGGATGAACCCGCACGACCGGCCCTACGCCGTCTTCAAGATCTCCCGCTGACACCCCAACGCCGGAAGCTGCAACCAACATGAACGAGCAAGTCTCCATCGCTCCGAACGAGCCGACCCCGGGCCCCGATCCCGAGGCCATGGACTGGTACAAGGATGCGATCATCTACCAGCTCCACGTCAAGACCTTCGCCGATTCGAACGGCGACGGGATCGGAGACTTCGCCGGGCTGCTCGACCGGCTGGACTATGTCCAGGAACTCGGGGTCACGGCCATCTGGCTGTTGCCGTTCTATCCCTCGCCGCTCCGCGACGACGGCTACGACATCGCGGACTACCGCTCGGTCAATCCATCCTACGGCAATCTGGACGACATCGAGCGATTGATCGAGGAAGCGCACAAGCGCGGCCTGCGAGTGATCACCGAGTTGGTCATCAACCACACCTCCGACCAGCATCCCTGGTTCAAGGCGGCGCGCAACGCGCCGAAGGGATCGCCCGAGCGCGATTTCTACGTCTGGGCCGATGACGACAAGGGCTACGACCAGACCCGCATCATCTTCCTCGATACGGAGACATCGAACTGGACCTTTGACCCGGTGGCGGGCCAGTATTTCTGGCACCGCTTCTATTCGCACCAGCCGGATCTGAACTTCGACAATCCGAAGGTCATGGAGGAAGTGCTGTCGGTCATGCACTTCTGGCTGGATAAGGGCGTCGACGGTCTGCGGCTCGACGCGATTCCCTATCTGGTCGAGCGGGAGGGAACCAACAACGAGAATTTGCCCGAGACCCACGTCGTCCTGAAGGCCATCCGCACGGATCTCGACAAACACTATCCCGACCGGATGCTGTTGGCCGAGGCCAATCAGTGGCCGGAGGACACGCACCCCTATTTCGGCGACGGCGACGAATGCCACATGGCGTTCCACTTCCCGCTGATGCCGCGCATGTACATGGCGCTGGCCCAGGAGGACCGGCACCCGATCACCGACATCATGCGGCAGACGCCGGAAATCCCGGAAAACTGCCAATGGGCGATCTTCCTGCGCAATCATGACGAGCTGACGCTGGAAATGGTCACCGAGGAAGAGCGGGACTATCTGTGGTCGACCTATGCCAGCGATACGCGGGCGCGGATCAATCTCGGTATTCGCCGGCGCTTGGCGCCGCTGATGGGCAACGACCGGCGAAAGGTGGAACTCCTCAACGCCCTGTTGATGTCGATGCCGGGCACGCCGACCATCTATTACGGCGACGAGATCGGGATGGGCGACAATTATTATCTCGGCGATCGCGACGGCGTGCGCACCCCGATGCAATGGTCCGCCGACCGCAATGGCGGCTTTTCCCGCGCCGACCCGCAACGGCTCTATCTGCCGGTGATCCAGGACCCGGTCTACGGCTATCAGGCGGTCAACGTCGAGGCGCAGTCCAACAATCCTTCTTCGCAGCTCAATTGGATGCGGCGCCTGATTCAGGTCCGGCGCACCAAGGAAGCCTTCGGGCGCGGCGAAATTACCTTCCTTTATCCCTCCAACCGCAAGATTCTTGCCTATCTGCGCGAATATGGCGGTGAGCGCATCCTGTGCGTCGCCAATTTGTCGAGTTCGGCCCAGGCGGTGGAATTGGATCTCTCCGCCCACGCCGGCGCGACGCCGGTGGAAATGCTCGGGCTTTCGGTTTTTCCGACAGTGGGGTCGGGAAGCTACGTTCTGACGCTGCCGGCCTACGGTTTCTTCTGGTTCGACCTGGCTTCCTCGGGGCGCGAATCCCCCGAACCGGCGCCGCTTCCGGCGTTCTCGACGGTTGTCGCCGCCAACGACCTTCACGGCACGATCAACAGGCGCAACCAGCAAGAGATGGAATCCGTGCTGCCGGAGTTCATCGCGGGCCAGCGCTGGTTCGCCGGCAAATCCGAGCGGCCGGGCAGGGTGCGAGTGGACGTGCTCGGTCCTCCGCCGATGGGTTCGCGGCGGCATCTCTTCACCGAACTGACCGTGACCACGGCCGAGGGCGAGCACCGTTATCTGCTGCCGCTCAGCGCCAGGTGGGGAGAAGACAATCTCCATCATCAGGCGCCGATGCTTCCCTACACCTTGATGAAGATCCGCCAGGGGCCGCGGATCGGCGCGGTCGTCGACGGGGCACGCGATCCCGATCTCGCCAAACTCGTGGTGGCCATGATCGCCGACGGCAAGACGATCGATCTCGCCGGCGGCGCCTTCGAGATCGCGACATCGCAATCGGCGCATGAGGCGCTGACGCGGGCGGCCGAGGTCGAGGCCGACGACATCCATGCGCTGAGTGGCGAGCAGTCGAACACCTCGCTGCAGATCGGCCAGGAGGCGATCCTGAAATTCTATCGTCGTTTGCGCGACGGCATCCAGCCGGAGCTGGAGGTCACGCGCTTCCTGACCGAGAAGACTAATTTCGAAGCAGCCCCCGCTCTGCTCGGCTCGATCGAACTGGTTCGCCAGGACGGCAGCCGGACGGCGGTCGCCGCCTTGTTCGAGCAAGTGTTGAATCAAGGCGACGCCTGGACGGTGGTTACCGATGCGCTGTCCCGCTATCTGCGCGATAACGCCTATGGCCAGCAGCCGACCGGCGATGAAAGCGCAGACCTCGGAGCCCTCGGCGGAGAGCCGCAACTGGCCATCCAGATCGACCCCGGCGCGGTCATCGGCACACGAACCGGCGAGATGCACGCCGCGTTGGCGACGAAGACCGGCGACGCCGCTTTCGATCCCGAGCCGATCGACGCGGCAGCGCTTGCCGAGATCGTCGCGGAAGCCAAGCGCGAGGTGAGCGATACGCTCGTTGCGCTGTCGCGCATGCGGCACGCGGTCGGTGATTCCGCGGCTGACGGGGTGGAGCGGTTGCTCGGCGCGGAAAAGGACATCCTGACCTGGTTCGACGGTTTTTCGCGTCTGGCGGTATCGACGCATCGGACCCGTATCCACGGCGACTACCATCTCGGCCAGGTGCTGGTCGCCAAGAACGACGTGGTCATCCTCGACTTCGAGGGAGAGCCGGGTCGGCCGCTGGAGGAGCGACGGCGCAAATCGTCGCCGCTGCGGGACGTCGCGGGCATGCTGCGGTCCTTCGACTACGCCGCCTTCGCGGCCCGCGACAAGGCGGGACCGGCGGACGACGCCACGGTGGAGCGTCTGCGCGAGATGGCGGAAAGCTGGCGCGACGAGGTGGCCGAGAGCTTCCTCGTGCATTGGAGTGCGGCCGCCGGCATCACGCTGGACGATCTGGCCACCGCGCAACTGCTCGATCTCTTCGTGCTGCAAAAAGCTTTCTACGAACTTCGCTACGAGGCGGCGATGCGGCCGGCCTGGCTGTCGATCCCGCTGCGCGGGATCATCGCGCTCCTCGAGAAACGACAGGTTTTGAAATGAACAAGACAGCACAAAAGAGCGGTGGAGCGGCCATGGTCGACCACCGCCCGAATGAGCACGAAGCGCATGAGATCGGTCGCGGCGTGCATGGAGATCCCTTCGCCGTGCTCGGGCCGCGGCCGGTCCAAGGCGGCTCGATTGTGCGGGTTTTTCGGCCTGGCGCCGAAGCGGCGGCCGTCGTCGATGGCAAGGGCAAGGTCCTTGGCGAGCTCGAACGCTTCGGTCCCGCAGGGTTTCATTCCGGTTTCGTCCCAGGCCTCAAGCCCGGCGACGTCTATCGGCTGCAATACGTCCATGGCGGCGACCATTGGCAGGAGGAGGACGTCTATCGCTTCGGAACCATTTTGGGCGAACAGGACGTCTATCTTCTCAACGAAGGCAATCACTACCGCCTTTACGAAAAGCTCGGTGCCCATCCGACCACGATGGACGGCATCCAGGGAACGGCCTTTGCCGTGCTTGCGCCGAGCGCGCGCCGTGTGTCGGTGGTGGGCAATTTCAATTCCTGGGACGGCCGCCGTCACGTCATGCGCAAGCGCCACGAATGTGGCGTCTGGGAGCTGTTCGTTCCCGCCGTCGGAAGGGGTGAGGTCTACAAATACGAACTGACCGGGCCAGACGGCAATATCATGCCGCTAAAGGCCGATCCCGTCGGTTTCCTGCAAGAAGCGGCACCGTCGACGGCCTCCGTCGTGGAAGGGCTGGTCGAGCACGACTGGCAGGACGGCGAATTCCAGAAGCATAGCGCCGACTGGCAGGATCGCGAAAAGCCCATCTCGATCTACGAGGTGCATCTGGGCTCATGGCGACGGGGCGACGACAACAGCTTCCTCACCTACGACGCTCTGGCCGAGGAACTCGTGTCCTATGTCAAGGACATGGGATTTACCCATGTGGAGTTCCTGCCGGTCTCCGAGCATCCGTTCTATGGCTCCTGGGGTTACCAGCCGATCGGCCTTTACGCTCCCACGTCCCGCTACGGCTCGCCCGAGGCCTTCGCCCGCCTCGTCGACGCGCTGCATCAGGCCGAGATCGGTGTGCTGCTCGACTGGGTACCGGGGCATTTCCCGACCGATATTCACGGCCTCGGCCAGTTCGACGGGACGGCGCTCTACGAACACCCCGATCCGCGCCGCGGCTTCCACAAGGACTGGGACACGCTGATCTACAATTACGGACGGCCGGAGATCGACAACTATCTGGTCGCCAACGGGCTCTACTGGCTCGACCGTTTCCACATCGACGGGCTGCGTGTCGATGCCGTCGCCTCGATGCTTTATCTCGACTATTCGCGCGAGCATGGCGAGTGGGAGCCCAACATTCAAGGCGGGCGCGAGAACCTCGAGGCGATGGCGTTCCTGAAGGACACCAACGAGCGCGTCGGCGAGTATTATCCGAAGGCGACCACCCATGCCGAGGAGTCGACCGCCTTCCCCGATGTCTCCAAGCCGACCTTCGCCGGCGGCCTCGGTTTCCACTTCAAATGGAACATGGGGTGGATGCACGACACGCTCGAATTCATGTCGAAGGAGCCGGTGCATCGGCGCTATCACCATCACCAGATGACCTTCGGCATGGTCTACGCCTATTCGGAGAATTTCATCCTGCCGCTCAGCCACGACGAAGTGGTCTACGGAAAGGGCTCCTTACTCGGCAAGATGCCCGGCGACCAATGGCAGAAATTCGCCAATCTCAGAGCCTATTTCGGCTTCATGTGGACGCATCCGGGCAAGAAACTCATCTTCATGGGGGGTGAGTTTGGCCAGGCCGGGGAGTGGAACCACGACCGCTCGCTTGACTGGCATCTCCTCGAAAGTCCCGAGCACAAGGGCGTGCAACGCCTCGTACGCGATCTCAACACCATGTACCGGGAGATCCCCGCGCTCCACCAGCTCGACTGCGAGCCCGCCGGTTTCGAGTGGGTCGACACATCGAATGTCGAGCAGAGCGTCATCGCCTTCCTGCGCAAAGATCGAGACGACAAGCCGGTGCTCGTCGTCTCCAACTTCACGCCGATGCCACGACACGACTACCGGATTGGCGTTCCGTCAGGCGGCAAGTGGGTGGAGCGGCTGAACACCGACGCCGAGATCTACGGCGGTTCGAATGTCGGTAATCTCGGCGGCAAGGAAGCCGAGGAACACTCGGTCCATGGCCGGCCCTATTCGGTGTCGCTGACCCTGCCGCCTCTGGCGACCATCGTGCTCGTCCAGGAGGGCTGACGCTGTCGGCAAGACGGACTTATACCAACCTGCGGTGATAGGGACCTATTCGATGGCGCTGGACGGGCTTGTCCGGCCAGGAGCGCCGCGCGGTTCGATGCGGCGCATCGGGCAAGCGGTGCGACGCCGTCCGGCAAGCCCGTACAGCCCACCGAAGGCCGGGCTCTCGCCGTGCCTGGCTTCGTCGCGGGCCTCGCCCGATGCGCCGCATCGCGCGTCGTCCCGCTCCTCGCCACGCATCGGCGATCGTCCCGGTCGAATGGGTTCCTATCACCGCAGGTTGGTATTAGACCTCGGACGGGGGTGACATTCCGTCCGGACTGCCCTGAACATCGCGGAGCGTGGTGAAGGGCGAACCGTGCGGGGCGACCACGACACTGAACGAGCCGTCTGTCTCCAGCACGACGGCCCGTACATTGGCGAGGTCGGCGGTCCCTTGCGAACGGATCGCCGCCAGGACCTCCTGCTCGGTGACCCGCTCCTTCGAGAGCATGGCCGATAGAAAGCGGCCGTCGAAGAACAGCAGTGTCGGCTCCGCCTTGACGAGGTTTTGAACCCGTTTCCATCGCAGCGACGTCCATGCGACCGCGTATTGCAAGCCGCAAAGGAGGACAAAGGCGAACAGGCCCTCAGACAGCGAGGTGTCCTTGTTCAAGATCACCGACGCCAGGATCGAGCCCAACGCGACGGTGACCACTAGGTCGAAAGCGTTCATCTTCGACAGCGTGCGCTTGCCGGTGGTTCGCAGGAGCAAAACCAGCCCGGTGTAAGCGAGAATGCCGGTTACCAGGATTTGCCACAAGTCGTACCAGCTATCGAATATCACGAGCCACTCCGATCGATTATTTTAAAGGCGGCGCCAAACGCCTCTCAGCGCTCGGCTGACATGATCAAGCCAGTCCTTGAGGGCGGCGCAGATCCAGCGTCATCGGGAACGTCGGGTTCGGCGCTTCGGCGGCCGGCTCGAAGCTGCCGGGCGTATGGCCGATGTCCTCGAACCGCGCGAGCCGGCGCGCCTCGGCCTCGTAGGAATTGACCGGGAAGACGTCGTAGTTCAGCCCGCCCGGATGCGCGACATGGTAGATGCATCCCCCCAGGGAGCGCTTCGACCAGCGATCGTAGATGTCGAAGGTCAGCGGTGCGTCGACGGGGATCGTCGGGTGGAGGCCCGAGGCCGGCTGCCACGCCTTGAAGCGGACGCCGGCGACGGCGTCCTTGCCGCTGCCCGTGGCGGTCATCGGCACTTCGCGGCCATTGCAGGTCACCAGGTGCCGGGCCGGATCGAAATTCGTCATCTTGACTTGTAGGCGCTCCACCGAGGAGTCGACGAAGCGGACCGTGCCGCCGATCGCGCCGGTCTCGCCCATGACATGCCACGGCTCCAGCGCCTGACGCAGTTCGAGCGTGACGCCGCCGCGCTCGATCTTGCCGCAGAACGGAAAGCGGAACTCGGCCTGCGCCTCGAACCATTCGGGCCGCATCGGATAGCCGGCGTCGCCGAGATCGGCGAGGACGTCCTGAAAGTCCTGCCAGACGAATTCCGGCAGCATAAAGCGATCGTGCAGCGTGGTGCCCCAGCGGACGAACTTGCCGGTTTGCGGCGACTTCCAGAATTTTGCGATCAGCGCCCGGATCAGCAGTTGCTGGGCAAGGCTCATGCGGGCTTCTGGCGGCATCTCGAAGCCGCGAAACTCGACGAGCCCGAGGCGGCCGGTCGGACCGTCCGGCGAAAACAGCTTGTCGATACAGATCTCGGCGCGGTGGGTGTTGCCGGTGACGTCGATCAACAGGTTGCGAAACAGCCGGTCGGTCATCCACGGCGGCACCAGTGATGACTCGGCCGGGATCTGCGCCATGGCGATTTCGAGCTCGTAGAGCTGGTCGTGCCTGGCCTCGTCGATGCGCGGCGCCTGGCTGGTCGGTCCGATGAACAGGCCGGAGAACAGATAGGACAGGGACGGGTGGCGCTGCCAATAGAGGACCAGCGACTTCAACAGGTCGGGCCGGCGCAGGAATGGCGAATCCAGCGGCGTCGCGCCGCCGACGACCACATGGTTGCCGCCGCCCGTACCGGCGTGCTTGCCGTCGATCATGAACTTGTTGGTGCCGAGGCGCGACAGCCGCGCTTCCTCGTACACCGCCGTGGTGATGTCGACGCTGTCCCGCCATGAGGCCGACGGGTGGACATTCACCTCGATAACGCCAGGGTCCGGCGCGACCCGAATGACGTTGAGGCGGGGATCTTCAGGCGGCGGGTAACCCTCGATCTGCAGTGGCAGGCCTTCGGCTTCGGCCACGTCCTCGACCGCGCCGAGAAGGTCGAGATAGGATTCGACCGTCTCGAGCGGCGGCATGAACACGCAGAGCTTGCCGTCGCGGGGTTCGATCGCCAACGCGGTGCGCACGGAGCCTTCGATCTCGGTCGGCGACGGGTCGGGCGTGCCGGCACCGGCTGACGGGCGACCGGTGGGAGACGTATCGTTGGCGGTGACGGGATCCGCCAGCGTCCGGCGCTCGCCGCCACTGCCACGCCGTGGCTGCATTTCGACACGCCCGAATTGGGTGCGGTGCTGCGGCGGCAGCGGCGGGAAGGGCTGCATCGGATCGGCCGGGTGGGTGTAGGGATAATCCTCGTCATCCAGATGCGGGATGGCGCCGAGCGGCAGGCGGTAGCCGAGGGCGCTGTCGCCGGGTGCGAGGAACAGATGCCCGCGCCGCGTCGTCCAGCGTTCGGACTGCCAGCGGATATTGCCTCTCGCCTGCCAGGCCTGGACCGGCAACACGTAGCCGGCCGGTTGCGACAGGCCGCGATCGAACACCTTGGCGAGACGCGCGCGCTCCTCGCGGTCTTCCAGCTTGGAATCGGTCGGTTCGACGTTTTCGGGAAGCTGGGCCTCGCGGGCCAACCAATAGGCCGAATCCTCGAAGGCCGGGGCGGCATAATCCGGATCGATGCCGAGAACTTCGGCGACCTTGCGCGAGAGGCGTTCGGCCTCCTTGGGGCCGACCGGCTGCGCGTCGGTCTCGCGGGCGACGAGGTCGACGTTTTTCCAGATCGGCACGCCGTCCTTGCGCCAGTAGAGCGAGAAGGTCCAGCGCGGCAGGGTCTCGCCGGGATACCACTTGCCCTGGCCGTAATGCAGGAACCCGCCGGGGGCGAAACGGTCGCGCAGGCGCCGGATGAGGTCGTCGGCGAGGCCGCGCTTCATCGGTCCGGTCGCGTCGGCATTCCACTCGGCCGATTCGAAATCATCGATAGAAACGAAGGTCGGCTCGCCGCCCATGGTCAGCCGGACGTCGCCGGCGACGAGATCGGCATCGACCCGCTCACCCAGCGCGTTGAGAGCTTGCCAGCTCTCCTCGGAAAACGGATGGGAGACGCGCGGCCGCTCGGCGATGCGCTCGACCGTCATTTCGAAGTCGAATTCGACCTCGGCGAAACTGACGGCGCCGGTGATCGGTGCGGCCGAGCGAAAATGCGGGGTCGCGGCGAGCGGAACGTGGCTTTCGCCGGTCATCAGCCCGGATGTCGGGTCGAGCCCGATCCAGCCGGCGCCCGGCAGATACACCTCCGCCCAGGCGTGCAGATCGGTGAAATCGACGTCGGTGCCGGTCGGCCCGTCGAGCGCCACCGTGTCGGGCTTCAACTGGATGAGGTAGCCGGAGACGAACCTGGCCGCGAAGCCGAGATGGCGCATGATCTGCACCAGCAGCCAGGAGGTGTCCCGGCAGGAGCCGGATCCGCGTTCGAGCGTCTCCTCGGGCGTCTGGACGCCCGGCTCCATCCGCACCAGATAGTCGATCTTCTGTTCGAGCGAGCGGTTGAGCCCAACCAGAAAATCGACCGTGTGCGTCTCGCTGCGGTCAAGTTCTTCCAGATATCGGGCCAGCAGCGGCCCGGCGGGCTCGGCGTCGAGATAAGCGGCCAGATCGGTTTTCAGCGGCTCTTCATAAGCGAACGGCCACGCCTCGGCGACCTCCTCGACGAAGAAGTCGAAGGGGTTGTAGACGGTCATGTCGGCGATGAGGTCGACCTCGATGCGAAATTCCGTCGCCGGCTCGGGGAACACGAACCGCGCCAGATAGTTGCCGAAGGGGTCCTGCTGCCAGTTGACGAAGTGCGGCTCGGGCAGGACCTTCAGCGAATAGGACGGGACCTTCGTCCGCGAATGGGGCGCGGGCCGCAACCGCACGACCTGCGGGCCGAGCCGCACAGGCCGATCGTAGCGGTAGTGGGTGACGTGGTGAAGGGCTGCGAGGATCGACATCGGGGCTTTCGTTGGACCGGTTCCGGCGGGACGGCCATTGGACAATAGGGCTTTGGCGCCGCCCGGCAAACCGCCCGGCCCCGCCAAACGGGCGGGAAGGCGCTTCCATTCGACGGCATGCGGCCGGAACCACGGGGCCGTTCGCCTGTTCATGGGCGCGGCGCGGCTGGCGCAAGAAGCGTTTTGGGATTCGACATCATGAAGCTGTTTTCCTGCCCGTCCTGCTCCCAGGTGGTGTTCTTCGAGAACGTCGTCTGCGAACGCTGCAACCACGCGCTCGGCTACGAGCCACGCTCGAACCGGATGCTCGCTCTGGAGCCTGCCGATGGATTGTGGGTGGAGGCGGGGCGCCATTCGCAGGGACGACGCTGGAAATATTGCCAGAACCATCAATACGGGGTCTGCAACTGGCTGATCGCCGCGGACAGCGGAGACGGGCTTTGCGCCGCCTGTCGGCACAATGTCACCGTGCCCGACCTTGCCGACGCCGAGAACATCTCGCTTTGGCGCCGCATGGAGGGCGCCAAGCACCGGATGATCTATACCGCGATGCGGCTCGGCCTACCGCTGCAAACCCGCGACGAGCATCCCGAGGGCCTTGGCTTCGAATTCCTCTCCAGCGATACCACGACCGGCGAGGCTGTGATGACCGGCCACGACGATGGTTTGATCACTATTGCCCTGGCCGAGGCCGACGACGCCGAGCGGGAGAAGCGGCGCACCGCCATGGGCGAGCCCTATCGCACGCTGCTCGGCCACTTCCGGCATGAGGTCGGTCACTGGTACTGGGACCGCCTGGTACGTGACGGCGGCGCGCTGGAGGCCTGCCGCGCGGTCTTCGGAAACGATGAACAGGACTATGGCGACGCGTTACAAGCGCATTACGCCAACGGGCCGAGGCCCGACTGGCAGAATTTCTTCGTCTCATCCTATGCCGGCTCGCACGCCTGGGAGGATTTCGCCGAGACCTGGGCGCATTATTTCCACATCGTCGATACGCTGGAGACCGGCAATAGCTGGGGGGTGACGGTCGATCCGCGGGTTGACGGCCAAGGTCTTCTGACGACGACGATCGATTTCGACGTCTTTGCTCATGAAATCACGATCCAGGACGTCGCGGATGCCTGGCTGGCGCTCTCCGCGGCGCTGAATTCCTTCAATCGCTCGATGGGTCATTCCGACCTTTATCCGTTCGTCCTCAACGAGGTCGTCATTGGCAAGCTGGGCTTCATCCACAATCTGGTTCACGGCCGCATTGGACACGGCAAGCAGACGTGACGGCCGGAATGACGCTCCCCACTTGAGGCGGGCGCGATCAGGCGGCCCCGAGACGCTGGATTTCGCTGGTCATTGAAAAAATAGACGGCGCCTGAGGGTGGAACGAACCGTTGCCGCTCCAATTAGCCTTATGGGACGGGTGATTGAAGCGGGTGCGCGCGACGGCCGATGAGTTGACGCGCGCCGCTGACTTTTTTCCCGCGAATTTTTCATCGACCCTCAGATCGCGGCCCGCGTGTCGGATCCGTGCGGTCCGAGACTCGAAACGAGACAGGTAGCAGGCCCGTGGACATGGCAAGCAGCGACAGATCTTCCTTCGAAACCTCCTGGGGTACTGCCCGGCACGGTGATCAGACCGAGTTCCGGCTATGGGCTCCCAGCGCGCAATCGATCGAGCTGGCCGCCGCGACGGGAGACGGTTCGCTCGAATTTCTCGCCATGGACAAGGACGCTGACGGCTGGTGGCGCATCACCACGGATTGCGTCGCGGTGGGTGGCGGCTATGGTTTTCGCGTGAATGGCGACAATGTGGTGCCGGACCCGGCGGCGCGGGCGCAGGCCGGCGACGTTCACGCACTGTCGAAGCTGGTCGATCCCGCCGACTTCGTGTGGAAATCGGTCGATTGGGCCGGTCGGCCGTGGCGGGAAGCGGTGTTCTACGAACTCCACACCGGCACGTTCACGCCCGAGGGCACATTCGAAGCGATCATCGACAAGCTCGACTACCTGCGCGAGGTCGGGGTGACCGCGATCGAACTCTTGCCCGTCGCCCAGTTCGGTGGCCGGCGGGGCTGGGGCTACGACGGGGTGCTGCTCTATTGTCCGCACGAGGCGTATGGCGGGGTAGATGGCTTGAAGCGGCTCGTCGACGCCGCGCATGCGCGCGGGCTGATGGTCTTCCTCGATGTCGTCTACAATCACTTCGGCCCGGATGGGAACTATATCAGCTCTTACGCCCCCGAGTTCTTCCACGAGGAGATTCATACGCCTTGGGGGGCTGCGATCGCCTATGACGAGGCGCCGGTGCGGGCCTTCATGATCGAAAATGCGCTCTACTGGATGGAGGAATATCGCATCGACGGGCTTCGCCTCGACGCGATCGACTCAATCGAGGACACGACGGAGACGCCGTTGGTAGAGGAACTGGCGACGCGGGTACGGGCGGTGTTCCCGGACCGGCACGTCCATCTCACCAGCGAGGACGACCGCAACATCACCTGGCATATCGAACGCGGGGCATCGGGCGAGCCCAAGCTCATCTCCGGCGAGTGGAACGACGATTTTCATCATTGCGCTCATGTGCTCGCCACCCATGAAGAGGAGAGCTACTACGCCGATTATGTGCGCCACAGTGTCGAGCAGATGGCCAAGTGTCTCGCTACCGGCTTCGTGTACCAGGGTCAGCATTCGCAAACGCGGGACCGTAAGGTGGGTCAGCCGTCCGGCCATCTGCCGCCGACGGCCTTCGTCAATTTCCTGCAGAACCACGACCAGATCGGCAATCGCGCCTTCGGGGACCGGCTGACGGATCTCGCGTCGCGCCGGGTCAACGAATGCCTCCAGGCTATCCTGCTGTTGTCCCCGCAGATCCCTCTGATGTTCATGGGCGAGGAATATGGCGACACCCATCCGTTCAGCTTCTTTACGGATTTCGACGGCGAACTCGGTGATGTCGTGCGGGAAGGCCGCCGTAGCGAGTTCAAGAGGTTCGGCGCGTTTCGGGACGAGGAGGCGCGCAAGCTGATCCCCGATCCGAATGCCGAGACCACCTTCCGTGATTCCCGGCTGGATTGGTCGGTGATGTCGCGGCCGACTTATGCCCGCCGTCTCGCCATGACGAAGGTGCTGCTGGCCAAGCGCCGGCAAAACATTGTCCCGCTTCTCGAAGCCATTCCGCCCCATTGCGGCAGCTATCACGTCTCGGATAATTCCAAGGCGTTCGTCGTTGCCTGGGTGCTGAAGGGCGGCGCGGTCCTGCATCTCTTCGCCAATCTGGATGACGAGCCCTGGGCGATCCCCGACGATGTCATGAAGGGCGACCTGACCTGCGGGACGCTGGTCCACGCCCACCCGAAGGGCGCCGACGCGGATCTGAAAACCGGCATCTTGCCCGGACCGTCAGTGGTTTTCCGGCTTGAAGAGCAGCGCCTGATTGTCGGGCCAGCCCAGTGAGCGAGCAACTCGACAGGCTGGCAGCGAGCCACGGCATCCAACTCGCCTATATCTCGGAACTCGGAGAGCGCCAGGTCATATCCGACGAAGCCAAGCGGGCGCTGCTCGCCATTCTGAGCGTCGATCCCGATCATGGCAAGGCCGGCGACTTCGACGAAGCGCAGGATGCGCCGACGCGGCGCTGCGCGTTGCCCGAGGCGATCGCGGCAAATCGCGCCTGGGGCGTCGCGTGCCAGCTTTACAGCCTTCGCTCGCATCACAATCTCGGCATGGGCGATTTCGAGGATCTGGCCGATCTGGCGCAAGTAGCCGCCGCCGAAGGGGCGGCCTTCATCGGCGTCAATCCGCTGCATGCGCTGTTCATGGCCGATCCTGGCCGCTACAGCCCCTATTCGCCGTCCAGCCGCCGCTTCCTCAATCCGCTCTACATCGCCGTCGACCAACTGGCGGGCGGGCCGGAGGCGATCGCGCGGCTGAGGGATGCCGAGCCAAGTCTTTTCGCGGGTCTCGATGGGACGCTTGTCGACTATCCGGCGGCCGGAAAGGTGAAGCGCGGGCTTTTAAAGCAGATCTTCGCCGATCGGATCGACGCCATCCGCGAGGATCAGGCGTTCGAGCGTTTTTGCGCCGGCGGCGATGAGGCCCTCGCGGGCTTTGCTTTGTTCGAGGCGATCTCCGAGTTGCGGGTCGACGCCGGAGCCCATGCGGGTTGGCACTCCTGGCCGGCGGCGCTCCAGAACCGGAACAGCCCGGAGGTCGCCCGCTTCGCCGAGGACCATGCCGACCTCGTCCTGTTCCACTGCTGGTTGCAATATGTGGCCGAGGAGCAGTTGGCCGAGGCTCAGGCGCGCGCGCTTGCCGCGGGAATGCCCATCGGCCTCTATCTCGATCTGGCCGTCGGCGTGGCGCCCGACGGGGCCGAGACCTGGGCCGATCCGTCGCTGACGGTCGGCGCGGCGCGGGTCGGCTCGCCGCCGGACATGTTCAACAGCCAGGGACAGGATTGGGGGCTGGCGCCGCTGTCGCCCAAAGCCCTCGCCGAACGCGGCTATCAGCCACTGCGCGATTCCTTCGAGGCGCTGACCCGCAACGCCGGGGCGATCCGGATCGACCATGTGATGGGGCTCGCGCGGTTGTGGTGGATTCCCGAGGGCATTCCCTCCTCGGGCGGCGGCTATGTCCGCTATCCGCTCGGCGCGATGGTCGACGCGGTCGCGGCGGCGTCCGAGGCGAACGCCTGCCTGGTCATTGGCGAGGACCTCGGCACCGTGCCGCCGGGCTTCCGGCACAAGATGGAAGCGGCGCGAATCCTGTCCTACCGGGTGCTGTATTTCGAGCGCCACCGCGAGACCGAATTCCTGCCGCCGAGCGCCTATCCGAAGCTCGCGCTCGCCTGCGTCTCAACCCATGATCTCGCCACCCTCGCAGGATGGTGGCAGGGTGCCGACATCGCGTTGCGGGCCGAGATGGGCACCCAGGACGCCGCCGCGACCGAGCGCGACCGCGACAGCCGCCGTCATGATCGCCGTGCGCTGGCGGTGGCATTGGCGGAGGAGGGGATCCTCCCCGACGATTTGCGCCCAGCGGTGGCCGGGACGGACGACCTGCCGGCGGAATTGCCCGCCGAGTTGGCCGTCGCGATCCACCGCTTCGTCGCCCGCACGCCATCCGTGCTAGTGACGGTGCAACTCGACGACATGGTCGGAGCCGAGCGCCAGCCGAATCTTCCCGGCACGACCGACCAATATCCGAACTGGCGTATCCGGTCGGATGTCCCGATCGAAGACCTGCCAGGGAACGAGCGTTTCCGTGCGCTTGCCGCCGCCATGCGTGAAGAAAGACCCATCGCCTCATGAGCCGCCCTCTCGTTGCCACCTACCGCCTGCAATTTCGCGAGGGCACGACGTTCGAAACGGCCGGGGATCTCGCCCCCTATATGGCGCGGCTCGGCGTCAGCCATCTCTATGCCTCGCCGATCTTCGCGGCTTCTCCCGGTTCGACGCACGGCTACGACGTCACGGATTACAACGCCTTCGAGGACGATCTCGGCGGGCTGAGCGGATTCACCGCCATGAGCGATGCCCTGGTCGCTTCGGATCTCGCGCTGATCGTCGACTTCGTTCCCAACCACATGGGGGTTTCGCCGAAGAATTATTGGTGGGAAGACGTTTTGCGCTGGGGCGCCGAAAGCCGCTACGCCCAGACCTTCGATATTTCCTGGGAAGCGGAAAAGATTCTCGTTCCGGTGCTTGGCAAGCCCTATGGCGAGGCGCTGGCCGAGGGCGATCTTTCGGTTGAGCTCGACGCGGAGAACGCTCAGTTGCGCTTCGATGCCTCCGGCTATGGACTGCCGATCGATCCCAGAACCTACGGCCATGTCTTCGGCTTGATGGATCATCCGGAAAAGGACCGGATGGTGCGGCGATTTTCGGTCTCGACTCCGGCCGAGGCGGAGGAACTGGCGGAACGCTTTTCGGAACATCTGACCGAGAAGGGGTTCAGCAAGGCCCTCAAGCACGCGCTCGAGACGATCAATAGCGACCGGCACGCGCTACACGAGCTGCACGAAGCGCAAACCTGGCGGCTCGCCTGGTGGCGGACGGCCCGCGAAAAGCTCACCTATCGGCGGTTCTTCGAGATCGCCGACCTGATCGGTGTCCGGCAGGAATCGCGGCGTGTCTTCCGCGAATCCCATCAACTGGTCATCCGGCTCGCCCGCGAGCGCCGGCTGGACGGAATCCGGATCGATCACGTCGATGGTCTGGCCGACCCGAAGGGCTACCTAGAACAACTGAAGCAGGCGTTCCACTCGGTTCGCCGTTCGCCGACGATCCACGTCGAGAAAATCCTGACCGGCCCCGAACGGTTGCGCCGATCCTGGGAGATCGAGGGGACCACCGGCTACGAGTTCATCACGGCCCTGTCCGGCCTCTACGTTGATGCCGGGCAGGAAGAGGCGATGACGGCGGCCTATCACGATTTCCTCGGCGAGGACGAGGATTTGCGGGGCATGATCACCCGGCAGAAACGCTCGATCTTCCAGCGCAACCTCGCCGGCGAACTGTCGCACCTGACCGGTCTCGCCCTGGCGGTGGCGGGCAGGGGCCTCGCCACCCGCGACCTCGGCCAGGACACCATAGCGCGGGCCATCGTCGAGGTTGCGACGGCGTTGCCGGTCTATCGCACCTATGTCTCTGTGGACGGCGTGCCGCGGCGCGATATCGCGATCATCGACGATGCCGTCGATCTCGCCATGACCTGGCGCGAGGTCGAAGCCGACGAGCCGATCCAGTTCATCGGCCGCCTGCTCAAGCTGGATTTCGAGGACGGCGCCGATGTCGCCGCTTCGCTGGACTTCACCCGGCGGTTCCAGCAGACCACCGGCGCGGTCATGGCCAAGGCCGTCGAGGATACCGCATTCTACCGCTATAACCGGCTCATCGCCCTCAACGAGGTGGGCGGCGAACCGGATCACTACGGCGCCGACCTGGATGCGTTCCACACGGCAATGCAAATCCGGGTAGAGGACCAGCCCGAGGGCCTGCTCGCCACCTCGACCCACGACACCAAGCGCGGCGAGGATGCCCGCGCCCGCCTCTACACCCTGTCCGAGGCGCCGGAGCACTGGCGCGATCTCATCACGGAATTCGCCGAACGGATGGCGCCGTGGCGCAAGGACATCGACGGTGGTGTCGAGGCCCCGGAACCCGCCACCGAATGGGGGCTCTACCAATCGCTGCTCGGCGTATTGCCGGCCGATTTCGACCCCACCGACGGGGCGCAGAGGGAGGCGATCGCCGGTCGTCTGGCGGCCTATGCTGAAAAGGCCGTGCGCGAGGCCAAGCGCTGGACCAGTTGGACCTCTCCCGCCGAGCCCTACGAGCGCGCGCTGCGCGGCTTCGTCGAGGCGGCGCTCGATCCGAAAAAATCGGGCTCGTTCCTGACCGACTTCTGGGCTGCGGCGCAGCCCTTCGTCGCCGCCGGAGCGCTGACGTCGCTGTCGCAGACGGTGATCAAGCTCGCCGCCCCCGGCGTTCCCGACATCTACCAGGGCACGGAATTCTACGATTTCTCCCTGGTCGATCCGGACAACAGGCGTGACGTCGATTTCGCCGCGCGCAGCGAGGCGATCGCTGGCGATGTGGCGTTCGAGGAGGCTCTGGCCGATTGGCGCTCGGGCCGCATCAAGGCGATGCTGACGGCCGCGGGGCTGGCGATGCGGGGCCGGACGCCGTCGCTGTTCACCGCCGGCAGCTATGTGCCGCTCGCGGTCGAGGGCGACATGGCGCGGCACGTCGTCGCCTTTGCGCGGACGGACGAGACCGGCGGCGCGGCGATCGCGGTGGCGCCGCGGCTTTGCCTGACGCTTCTCGATGGGCGCGAGGCCATCGACGTTCAGGCCGAGCGCTGGGGCGACACCCGGATCAGCCTGCCGGAGGAACTGGCGGCTCGATCCTGGCGCAACATCCTCACCGGCGAGACCGTCGAAGCGTCCGGCGAACTTGCGCTTGCCGCGATTTTGGCCAAGCTGCCCTTCGCACTTCTCGAGGTGAGCTGACGAAACGGGGTGTGCCGCCAGCCTCAATGGACGCATTTTCCGCGGGCGGAGATCGAGATCTGAGCGGGAGGAAGCCATGACCATCCGGACCGTCGTGTGGAACGAATTCATCCACGAACGGGAGAACCCGGTCGTCAAGGAGATCTATCCGGACGGAATCCACGGCACGATCGCCGCATTCCTGTCGACCGATCAGGACTTCGCGGTCTCGACCGCGACGCTCGACGAGCCGGAACATGGTCTGCCGCAAGCGCGCCTCGACGAGACCGACGTGCTCGTCTGGTGGGGGCACAAGGCGCATGGGCAGGTTTCGGACGAGATCGCGGACCGTGTCGCAGCCCGCGTCCATGAGGGCATGGGCCTGATCGTCCTCCATTCGGGTCATTTCGCCAAGGTATTCAAGCGGCTGATGGGCACGCCCTGTTCGCTGCGCTGGCGCGAGGCGGGCGAACGGGAGCGGCTGTGGGCGGTGAACCGCTCACACCCGATCGTGCAAGGGGTGGGTCCTGCGATCGAACTGCCGAACGCGGAGATGTATGGCGAGCCGTTTCTGGTGCCCGAGCCGATGGAGACCGTGTTCATCTCCTGGTTCGAGGGCGGCGAAGTGTTCCGGTCCGGCCTGACCTACCAGCGCGGGGCGGGAAAGATCTTCTATTTCCGCCCCGGCCACGAGACCTATCCGGTCTACCACAACGCGGAGATCCAGACGGTCGTCAAGAATGCCGTGCGCTGGGCCTATAATCCGGTGCCCGCCTGGAAGGATGTCGCGGCGGCGCCGAACGTGCCGGCCGACAAGGCGCCGGAGACACTCGAGGTCAGGGGCCCGAGGCTGCACAAGGCCGGGGAGGCCGGATACCGATGAGTGGCGGAGGAGACGGCGAGACCGGGGCCGCCGCCGGCGAAAAGCGCATCATGATCCTCGGCACCGGTGGCATCTCGCATCGCCATGCCGAACATTTCCTGTCGATTCCCGGTTGCCGGATTGTGGCGGCCTGCGACACTAATGGCGAAAGAGCCCGCGCCTTCGCCGACATGCACGCCATCCCGAAATCCTTCGACAGCCTTGGCGCCGCGCTCCAATGGGGTGAGTTCGATGCCGTAGTCAACTCGACGCCCGATAACGTCCACAAGCCGACGACGCTGGAGATTCTGGCGGCGGGCAAGGCGGTCTTTTGCGAAAAGCCGCTGGCCGTCAACGCCGACGACGCCTTCGAGATGGCCGAGGCGGCCGAGCGGGCGGGGCTGATCAACATGGTCAACCTCACCTACCGCAACGCCCACGGGATTCAGATGGCGCGGCGGATGATCGAAGCGGGCGAAATCGGCACGGTCCGCCACGTCGAGGCGAGTTATCTGCAGAGCTGGCTGACCGGCCAGCATTGGGGCGACTGGCGCATCGACGAGCGATGGCTGTGGCGCTTGTCGACGGCGCACGGCTCCAAGGGCGTGCTCGGCGATATCGGCATTCACATCCTCGACTTCGCCACCTATGGCACCGGCCTCGACATCGTCGCGCTGCAGGCCCGGCTGAAGACCTTCGACAAGGCGGAGGGCGGGGCCATCGGCGCCTACAAGCTCGATGCCAACGATTCCTGCGCGATGACGGTGGAGTTTTCGAACGGCGCGCTCGGCGTCGTCCATATGAGCCGCTACGCCACCGGTCGGGCCAATGACCTCGACCTGACCATCCACGGCGACAAGGGCGCCCTCAAGATCTGGGCGAACCAGACCGATTCGATGCTGCGGGTCTGTCTCGGATCGGATATCGAGACCCAGACCTGGAAGCCGCTCGAATGCCCGCCGACGCCGCGCAACGCCGACCGGTTCGTCATCGCGCTCTTGTCGGGGGTCAATGGCGAGCCGGATTTCCGCCATGCCGCCGAGGTCCAGAAGCTGCTCGATCTCTGTTTCGTGTCGGACGCGGAGCGACGGATGCTGCCAGTCGGCTGACGGGCAGCGGGGCGGTGGATTGTCAGCCGCCCCGGACCGAACTCAATCCATATACTGGCCGCCATTGGCCGACAGCGTCGAGCCGGTGATGAAGCCGGCGTCGTCGGAGGCGAGGAACACCACGCAGCGGGCGATTTCGTCCGCCTCGCCCAGCCGTCCGACCGGGATCTGCGGCAGGATGTGCTTTTGCATGACGTCGTCGGAGATCGTCGCCATCATGTCAGTGTTGATGTAGCCGGGACAGATCGCGTTGACCGTGATGCCCTTCTTGGCGCCTTCCAGCGCCAGTGCCTTGGTGAAACCGAGGTCGCCGGCCTTGGCGGCGGAGTAGTTGGCCTGGCCGGCCTGGCCCTTCTGGCCGTTGATCGACGAAATGTTGATGATCCGGCCGAAATTGCGCTCGCGCATCCCTTCCCAGACCGGGCGGGTCATGTTGAACAGGCCGGACAGATTGGTGCCGATGACCGCCTGCCAGTGCTCCGGCGTCATCTTGTGGAACATGGCGTCCTTGGTGATGCCGGCATTGTTGACCAGGATCTCGACCGGGCCGTGTTCGGCCTCGACCTTGGCGATCCCCTCAGAGCACGCCTCGAAGGACGACACGTCCCATTTATAGACCGGGATGCCGGTGTCGTCCTTGAAGGCGTTCGCCTTCTCGTCATTGCCGGCATAGGTGGCGACCACCGTATGACCGGCCGCCTTTAACGCCTTGGAGATCGCCGCGCCGATGCCGCGCGAGCCTCCCGTCACGATGGCTACTTTGCCCATGTGTTTCCTCCCGTTGCGTGTTTATGCCGGCATCAAACGGGCGGACCTCCATCCGTCCGTCGGCTGTTGCTATCGTCGTCCTACATTCGCTCGAAGCACATAGCGACGCCCATGCCGCCGCCGATGCAGAGCGTAGCGAGGCCCTTCTTGGCGTCGCGGCGGACCATCTCGTGGATCAGCGTGTTGAGGATACGGTTGCCGGACGCGCCGATCGGATGACCGATGGCGATCGCTCCGCCATTGACGTTGACGATGTCCGGGTTCCAGCCGAGATCCTTGTTGACCGCGCAGGCCTGCGCCGCGAAGGCCTCGTTGGCCTCGACGAGGTCGAGATCCTCGATGCTCCAGCCGGCCTTTTCCAGCGCCTTGCGCGAGGCCGGGATCGGGCCGGTGCCCATGATCGACGGGTCGACGCCGGCGGTCGCCCAGGAGACGATCCGCACCAGCGGGGTGAGTCCGCGCCGCTCGGCCTCGGCCTCGCTCATCAGCACCGTCACCGCGGCGCCGTCATTGATGCCGGAGGCATTGGCCGCCGTGACCGAACCCTCCTTGTCGAAGGCGGGTCGCAGCTTCTGCACCTTGTCGAGCGTGGTGCTATGCTTGATGTACTCGTCGTCCTCGACGATGGTGTCGCCCTTGCGACCCTTGACCGTAAAGGGGGCGATCTCGTCCTTGAACCGACCGGCCTTCTGGGCGGCCTCGGCCTTGTTCTGCGACTTCACCGCGAATTCGTCCTGCATCTCGCGGGTGATCTGCCACTGGCGCGAAACATTCTCGGCGGTGGTGCCCATGTGATAGCCGTTGAAGGCGTCGAGCAGCCCGTCCTTCAGCATGGTGTCGATCAGCTTCAGGTCGCCCATCTTCTGGCCGGAGCGCAGATGCGCGGCGTGCGGCGCCATCGACATCGACTCCTGGCCGCCGGCGACGATCACCTTGGCGTCGCCGCAAGCGATCTGCTGCATACCGATGGCGACGGTGCGCAGTCCGGAGCCGCAGAGCTGGTTGAGCGCCCAGGCGGTCGTCTCCTTCGGGCAGCCTGCCAGCATCGCCGCCTGGCGGGCCGGGTTCTGACCCTCGCCGGCGGTCAGGATCTGCCCCATGATGACCTCGTCCACCTCGCCTGCGTCAACCTTGGCCCGCGAGAGCGCCTCGCGGATCACGGCGGCGCCCAGCTCATGGGCGGGCACGGTCGCGAAGGCGCCGTTGAACGAGCCGACCGGCGTGCGCGCGGCCCCGACGATGACGACCGATTGTCCGTTATTCATGGCATGTCCTTCCCTGGAGATGAGCGCGGTGCCGAATCCGGTGCCGTTGGTGCAGATGCAGATAGGGCGCCGTCGCGGCTTTTCTCAGTTGTCGCAGAGGCGGTTCGCGGCTGTCAAACCCGCTTCGCCAGTTCGCCTCGCTGGCGCCAATAGCCGAAAGGTTTGGAAAGCGCCCGGTTTTGTGCCTATCATTTATGCGGCGCAACGAAGCAGTTGCACAAAGCGTCCTCGGGGCGCCGACGGTATCGTGGACAAGGGGTGAGGCATGGCCAAGAATTCGGACGTAACGGTCATCAAGAAATACGCCAACCGTCGGCTCTACAATACCGGCACCAGCACCTATGTGACGCTGGAAAACCTGGCCGCGATGGTCAAGAGCAACGAGGAATTCGTCGTCCAGGATGCCAAGTCCGGCGAAGACATTACCCATTCCGTCCTGACCCAGATCATCTTCGAGCAGGAGAACAAGGGCGGGCAGAATTTGATGCCGATCGCCTTTCTGCGCCAGCTCATCAGCTTTTATGGCGACCAGATGCAGATGGTCATCCCTGGCTATCTGGAGCAGACGATGAGCGCCTTCACGCGGGAACAGGAGGGATTTCGCGACAAGATGTCCGGGCCCCTGGCCCACTCGCCGATCAAGATGATGGAGGCTCAGGTCGTCCGCAACACCGAGATGTTCCGGAAGGCTATGGCGGTGTTCAATCCGTTCGTCGCGGGGGCGATGAACGAGGGGGAGAAAGGCGAGAGCGCGTCGGCGCAAGGCTCGGACAGCGACGCAGCGTCCGGCCAGGAGGACCTGAAAGCGATGCGCCAGCAACTCGCCGAAATGCAGAAGCGCATTGAGGCCATCGACGGCAAGAAGAAGGGCTGAGGCCTCGCGTCCCGAGACCGGAAACGCTTCACGCCAGCTTCCTTGGCCCCCAAACGCGAAAAAGGCCGGTTGCTGAAACCGGCCTTTTCGATTCTGAGTCAGGATATGGCTGCCCCATTCTGGCGCAGGAGCCGACATCCGCCACGGATCGCGGCCGCCCTCACGTCATCATGCCCAGACACCGATCTGCCGCGTGCGCCTGATGACGCATGGCGTCAGCTTCGGTGTCAGGCTTTTTCCTTGATCGTCAGGATCTGACGACCGCGATACATGCCGGTCTTCAGGTCGACGTGGTGCGGCCGGCGCAGCTCGCCCGAATCCTTGTCCTCGATGTAGGTCGGCGCCTTCAGCGCATCCATCGAACGGCGCATGCCGCGCTTCGACGGGGATGTTTTGCGTTTGGGTACGGCCATGTTCTGCTCCGTTCGGGCTGTCGGGCGATGGCCCGCGAGGCGCATCGGCGACGTCAGTCTGATCTGTTGTGCGCCAACGCCAGGAAACGTCCCGCTTCTTCGCGCCGCGCTTTCACGTCCGAAGCCACTGCGATCACGCTGCGATCGCGGCAAGGCTTCACCATGACGGGAATTCGAGGGTGCCCATAGCAAAGCCAAGCGTCTTTGGAAAGGGGGCGAGGTGAAAACCGTCAGCTCACCTTCGCCGGTTTCAGGCAGCCGATATAGTCGCCGGACCGGCTTGCGAGACGTTCGACGCGGCGGGCCAGCCGATCCACGCTCTTGCTCGGGTTGGCCGGGCTGCGGGTCCCCGGAGCCGGCAGTGTGACGGCGAGGAGCGCTGCCTGACGGGCGTTGAGCTCGGAGGCGGGGCGGCCGAAATAGTGCTGGCTCGCCGCGCCGACACCGTAGACCCCCGTGTCCCACTCGACGATGTTGAGGTAGATTTCCATAATGCGGCGCTTCGACAGGATGGCATCGGCGTAAAGCGCCAGCGGCGCTTCCAGTCCCTTGCGCAGATAGGACCGCCCGTTCCACAGAAACAGGTTCTTCACCATCTGCATCGGGATGGTCGAGGCCCCGCGCGTTTCCTCGCCCGCCAAGGCCTCCTCGACGACGGCGCGCATTTCGCCCCAATCGATGCCGCGATGCCGGCAGAACTGCCCGTCCTCCGACATCATCACCGAATAGACCATCACCGGGGCGACATCGTCGATCGAGACCCACTCGCGGAGCATCGGCCGGAAGCTGAAATGATCGGCCAACATGAGCGTCGAGATCGGATGCACTGCGCGGATGGCATAGACCGGTGTCAGGATGAGCGGAATCGCCCCAAGCAGCAGAACGATCAGGAAAGCGCCGGCAAAAATACGGCGCATCAGAGCGGACCGCCGCAACAGGCGCCCGGACTATCCAAGATGCAAAGGCGACCGTGAAGGCTCATGAGGAGCGTTCTAGCCGGGTCGCCGGGGCGCCGCAACGCCGCTTTGCTTGACCGGCGGCACGACATGGGCAAAGCCGGAACGCGAGGGTTGGGGAGCAGGGATACGCGAATGAGCGCGAGTGAATTTGAAACGCGGCTGGCCGCGTCGGCAAAGGCGGTCGAGGCCTATCTGTCGCGCTGCCTCGGCGGCTCGGACCGGCTGCTGGCGTCCGCCCCCGAGCGGCTTCTTGGGGCGATGCGTCATGGTGCGCTCGGCGGCGGCAAGCGGCTGCGGCCGTTTCTGCTTGTGGAGAGTGCTCGCCTGTTCGGCGCCGATCCGGACGAGGCGCTCGGTGCGGCGACCGCGCTCGAATGCGTCCACTGCTATTCGTTGGTCCATGACGATCTGCCGGCCATGGACGACGATGCCATGCGGCGCGGTAAACCGACCGTTCACAAGGCGTTCGACGAGGCGACCGCGATACTTGCCGGCGACAGCCTGTTGACGCTTGCCTTCGGTTTGATCGCCGATGAGGACGGTCTTTCCCCCTCCGCGCGGATCGGCCTCGTCGCTCTGCTCTCGCGCGATGCTGGGGCGGCGGGCATGGCGGGTGGTCAGGCGCTCGATCTGGAGGCCGAGGGGCGCACTTTATCGGAGGAGGAGATCGCGACGATGCAGGCGATGAAGACCGGCGCACTGATCGCCTGCGCCTGTGAGGCCGGGCCGGTAATCGCCGATGCGGCAGCGCCCGATCGTGCCCGGTTGCGGCGCTTCGGCGAGATCCTCGGGCTCGCCTTCCAACTTTCCGACGATCTCCTCGACGAGACGGCGGACGCCGCGACGCTCGGCAAGGCGGCGGGCAAGGACCGGAGCCGTGGCAAGAAGACGCTGCCCGCGCTGAACGGCATCGCCTGGACGCAAGATCGCCTCGCCGAACTCGTGGCGCAGGCCGAAGCGGAACTGGCCCCCTATGGCGAACGAGCTATGACGCTGATCGAGGCGGCGCGGTTCGTAGCGGAGCGACGGCATTAGCCGAGCGGTTGGCCCGGACTATATTCAATCGCGAATCCGCTTGACGGCCTGAGATTCTGGGAGGCTACTAGCTCTGTTTTCACCTGTGGAGGTCGCGATGAAGATCGTGGTCATTGGCGTGTTGGGAAGCGCTATCCTGTTTTCGTCGGCGGCTCAGGCGCAGAGCTGCTTTGACCTTTGGTACGAGAGAAACCTGATCTATGCCGAAAACGGCTACTGTTTCTCGACGAGTCTCGGCCGGCGTACCTTCGCAAGCTTCGACTGCTGGACCTCCAACCCCCGGCTGACGGCGGCCGAGCAACGGCGGGTTGCCGCCCTCAAGGCCGAAGAAAAGCGGCGTGGTTGCAAGGTCAATTGACGCGGGGCGCGACGCCTCGAATGCCGTACGATCCGGGTTCCCGAACGAACGGTTTCAGTTCTTCATCACCACGCAGGAGCCGCCGGCGCCGCGCAGTCGCTGGCAGAGCTGGTCGGCCTCGCCCCGCGTCTCGGCGCCGATCCGCACCGCGTAGATCCGAGCCCGCCCACCGGCGCGATCGCGCAGGACAATCGGCGTCTTGCCTCCCAGAATCCCGGAATAGGTCGACTGCACGCGGCGAAACATCTGCATCGCGACCGACTGCTTCACATGGCCGGCGACCTGCACGCCCCAGGGTCGCATCGGGGCGCTTTCGACAGTGGCGAAGATCGCCCGCGTCTTCATGATGGGCAACCGGGCGCAGCTTTGCAGGAATTCGCGTTCGGCTTCGAGCGGTTTCGGCTCCAGTTCGTTGCCGTCTTCCTTGAACCAGTCGGCCGGACGAAAGGTGATGGCGTTGACATATTCCTCGGTCTCATAGGGGAGCGATCCGCCATTGGCGACCCAGCCTTTCACCCTGTTGATGCCGCCATTGTAGGCGGCCGCGGCAAGCCCCCAATTGCCGAGTTCAGCCTTCAGGTCGCTGAGATAGAGCGCCGAGTGACGGATGGCTGAGACAACGTCGTAAGGATCGGCGAGGCCGCGTTCGTCAGCCGTATAGGGCATGAACTGGGCGATGCCCTGTGCGCCGACGGGAGAGATCGCGCCGACGTCGAAGCGGCTCTCCTTCCAGATCAGCCGGGCGAAAAAATCCCGCGACATGCCGACGGCATCGGCGTTCGTGGCGATCAACTGGCAGATATCGGCGGAGACCGGCTTTGACGTCTGCAGCGCTGCGGCCTTGGCGGGCCTTTCGTCGGGTGTCCGGCTTGGGTCCGCGCCGATCCCGGGCGGGGTGGCCGGATAGGCGAGGGCCGGCAGGGTCAGCGATGAGGCGGCATCGTTATCGGCCGGGGCGGCCCGAGTCGGCGTGATGGCGACGAGAGCGAGAATCCCGGCGGCGACGCTGAGGCAGGCAAGCCGAAATGGGAAAAGGTCGTCTTGCATCGGATTTATCCGCATCGGGTCGGCCGGCGCGCGGACAAACCTGCCCCGGCTCCCCGCTACTATGACGAAGCGGCGGTCCGGCGGAAAGGCCGACGGAAGAACGCGACAGGATCCTGGCGGGGCGGCCGCCCGGTGGCGACTATTCCGCCGCCTGCTTTTCTCCGAAGCGGCGTTCGATATAGGCGGCGACCATCGCCTGAAACTCGGTCGCGATGTTCGGCCCGCGCAGGGTCACGGTCTTCTTGCCGTCGACGAAGACCGGCGCGGCCGGCGTCTCGCCGGTTCCCGGGAGCGAAATGCCGATATCGGCGTGCTTGGATTCGCCCGGCCCGTTGACGATACAGCCCATCACCGCGACGTTGAGCGCCTCGACGCCGGGATATTTCTCCCGCCAGGCCGGCATGTTGACACGCAGGTCCGTCTGAATCTTTTCGGCGAGTTCCTGGAAGACGGTCGAGGTGGTTCGGCCGCAGCCGGGACAGGCGGCGACGATCGGCACGAACTGGCGAAACCCCATCGTCTGGAGGAGTTCCTGGGCGACCTGCACCTCGCGGGTGCGGTCGCCGCCGGGTTCCGGCGTCAACGACACGCGGATGGTGTCGCCGATTCCCTCCTGGAGCAGGATGCCCATCGCCGCCGAGGACGCGACGATGCCCTTCGAGCCCATGCCGGCCTCGGTCAGGCCGAGGTGCAGTGCATGGTCGGTGCGGCGTGACAGATCGCGGTAGACAGCGATCAGATCCTGCACCTGGCTGACCTTGGCCGACAGAATGATGCGATCGCGCGCAAGTCCGGTTTCCTCGGCGAGCGCCGCCGAAAGCAGCGCCGACTGGATGATCGCCTCGCGGGTCACGGCGCGGGCCGAACGCGGTTGCGGCAAGTCGTTGTTGGCGTCCATCAGCCGGGTCAAAAGCGCTTGGTCGAGCGAGCCCCAATTGACGCCGATCCGCACCGGCTTGTCGTAACGGATTGCCGTTTCGACAATCGCGACGAACTGCCGGTCCTTCTTTTCCTTGAAGCCGACATTGCCTGGATTGATGCGGTATTTGGCGAGCGCCTCGGCGCAGGCCGGATGGTCGGCTAAAAGCTTGTGGCCGATATAGTGGAAGTCGCCGACCAGCGGCACGGTGACGCCCAGACGGTCGAGCCGTTCGCGCACTTTCGGCACCGCCGCGGCGGATTCGTCGCGATCCACCGTGATCCGCACGATCTCGGAGCCCGCCTCGGCAAGGGCGGCGACCTGCGCCACCGTCGCGTCGATGTCGGCGGTGTCGGTATTGGTCATCGACTGCACAACGACCGGCGCGTCGCCGCCGACCACCACACCTGCAACATCGACCCCGACGGTGCGGCGGCGCGGCGAAGGATCGGCGTCGACGGTGACGATAGAAGGCTGAACGGTCATGGCGAACCCTGAGGACATGTGCTTTCCACCTGCGAGGTGGCGTCTTGGCGCCGGCTTGTCAATTCGGTCGGCCACCGATCGCGGAACGCGAAGGCCCTGCCGGTTTCACCCTGCTGGCAATGTTCGTCGCGATCGGCGGATTTGCTCCGGCTTAACCAACAGCATCATTTGCATTCTTCGACGGGAACCCAAACGGCGTTCAACGGTTTGTGATGGTGACTGTTGTCAAAAAAACGATCGGACCTCACCATGAGCATCGGTACTATCCTTCTCGTCATCCTCATTCTCCTCCTCATCGGCGCGCTGCCGTCGTGGGGCTATTCGCGCGGCTGGGGCTATGGCCCGTCGGGCATTCTCGGCCTGATCGTCGTCGTGATCCTGGTCCTGCTTTTGCTCGGACGGATCTGACGGCCATAGCCTGACTGGTCACGAATATTAGGGGACCGGCTTCGTGCCGGTCCCCGTCCGTCGTTGCGCGTTACCATGGTCGGCGCCGGCCATCAGAGCCGACATCGCGAGAATGACTACCAGTAGAGTCGACATCCCAAGGAATACGGCGGGAAAACCGAAGCGATCCGCCAGGAACCCGATCGCGGCGGGCGCGATCAAGATGCCGGAATAACCAAAGGTCGTCGCGATCGCGATGCCGATGCCCGGCTTCAGCCCATCGATATTGCCGGCTGCCGAAAAGGCGATCGGCACGATGTTGGAGAGGCCGACGCCCAGCAGGGCGAAACCGGCGAGGACGGCGGGAAGATTGCTTGCCGCGCCGATCAGCACCAGACCCGATACCGCAATGATGAGGGATAGGCGCACAGTGCCGACAGCGCCGATCCGGTTGCGAATCCTGTCGCCGGCGAAGCGGAACAGGGCCATCGTGGCCGAAAAAGCCGCGAAGCCAAACCCCGACGCGGCGATGTCGACGTTCAGATCTTCGCGGAGATAGATTGCGCTCCAGTCGATCGCCGCGCCCTCCGGCACCATTGCGAACAACGAAAAAATACCGATCGCCAGGGCCGTGGCGAGAGCCGTGCGATCCCGCCTCGCGGCCGCGATCAGGCCGGCCAGCCCAGCCGCCTTCTGGTCGTCGTCGATCGGGGTGGCTTGCCTGTCTTCCAGCATGTGCCGCCATACGGGCCAGAGCATCGCGAGGGCAAAGCCCCCGACGAGGAGCGTGTGTCCGACCGGCCCGATCGCCGCGATGACGGCGCCGCCAGCGCCGGCTCCGACAAATCCGCCGATCGACCAGAAGCCATGAAAGGACGACATGATCGCCTTGCCGGCACCACGCTCGACGGCGACGGCGTTGGCGTTCATCGCCACATCCATGCCGCCCAGCATCATGCCGTAGAAGAAGATCGCCAGAGCGGCGAGGGGCACTGTCGGCGCCAGCGCCAGCAACGGCAGGGCGAATGCCAGCAGCATTTGCGTTATGAGCACGGGTCGCCGCGAGCCGCCCTTGGCGATCGTCATGCCGATCAGCGGCATCGCGGTCATGGCGCCGAGCCCGAGCACCAGAACGAACAGGCCGAGCGTCGACTGGGAGATGGCGAGCCGGTCCGCCAGCACCGGCACCTGCGGCGCCCAACTGCCGAGCACGAAGCCGTTGACGAAAAAGGCAATGGCGGCGGCGATGCGCACACTCGGCATCGTGAAGAACAGCCGGTTGACCCAGCCGACCGCGATCCGCCGCCCCTGATTCAAAGTGACAATCCCCGGAAGACCTGCACGACGCTTATTCCCCGCGCAGATAGGCATGCCAATAAGACAAGCCGATGAGACCACCGCCGATCATATTGCCGATCGTCACGAACAGAAGGTTCCAAAGGAACCAGCCGACGGTAAGCCCGGCAAACGCATCCGGTGTGGACGCCGTCGTCGTCCAGAACTGTTCGCCGGCGAACCACTTCGTCATTAGGCCGATCGGTATGATGGACATGTTGGCGATCGAATGCTCAAAGCCCGCGGCGACGAAGGTCGAAATCGGCCCGACGATCGCGAGGATCTTGCCCTGCACCGTTCGCGCGGCGAGCGCCAGCCAGATGGCCAGACAGACCAGCATGTTGGCAAGAATTCCCGCGGCGAAATTGGCGTAGAAGGTGTCGCCGGTCTTTCCCGAGGCGACCTTGAGCGCGTTGAGACCCACGGCACCATCGCCGATCATGTAGCCACCGGCAACGACGAACAAAATCGCAATGATCAGCGATCCGACGAAATTCCCGGCATAGACCATGCCCCAGAACCGCCACATCGTGGGCGCGGTCGAGCGTGTGGCGTACCCGTTGAATCACCAGCATCGTGTCACCGGTGAAAAGCTCCGCCCCGGCGACGACCACGAGGACCAGGCCGACCGAGAAGGCGACACCGCTGAACAGACGCGAGAGCCCGAACAGGCCATCATTGCCCGCGCCGGTTACAAGGTAGAAGATCGAGCCGAAGGCAATGTAGAAGCCCGCCAATATCGATAGGACGGCGACGTCGATCGCCGGCTTCTTCACCTTCCCAGACAGATAAACGACCGCGTTGGCCGCCGTTTCCTCCGGCGAGCGATCGCCCACGCCGGAGAATGTCGATCTGGTATCCGTCTTCTGATCCTGCATCGAGACCATCGTTGTTGTCCCCGTTGGAGCGCATCAGGCCCAACATGAACACTGCGGTTCCCACGGCAATGACGATGGGCGAGATCGGCTACTATTGCCCGTAGACCACCAGCAGATCCTTGGCGTCGATCTGGGCGCCGGCGGTGACATGCACGGCCTCCACCGTGCCGTCCCGCTCGGCGTGCAGCGCGGTTTCCATCTTCATCGCCTCGATCGACAACAGGACGTCGCCGGCCTTGACCGCCTGGCCCGGCGCAACGGCCAGCGTCGAGACGACGCCTGGCATGGGCGCGCCGACATGATTGGCGTTGCCGATCTCGGCTTTCGGCCGGACCGCGGCGCCGGACGCGCCGTGGGCGCGATCGGGCACCTTGACCCGCCGCGGCTGGCCATTGAGCTCGAAGAACACCGTCCGCATGCCCTTTTCGTCGGTCTCGCCGAAGCCGAGGCAGCGGATGACCAGGGTCTTGCCGCGCTCGATGTCGACGAGAACCTCCTCCTCCTGGTCCATGCCGTAGAAATAGGAGGGCGTCGGCAGCATCGAGACCGGGCCGTAGAGTTCCTGGATCGCGGCAAAATCAGCGAAGACCTTGGGATACATCAAATAGGAGGCGAATTCCGGGTCGCTCACCGGCCGCTCGAGCTTCGTCTCGATGGTGGCGCGCTCGGCATCGAGATCGGCCTCGCCGAGCAGCGAGCCGGGCCGCACGGTGATCGGCGTCTCGCCTTTCAGCACCTTCGCCTGGATATCCGCCGGCCAGCCGGACGGCGGCTGGCCGAGGTCGCCACGCATCATCGCCACTACCGAATCGGGGAAGGCGAGATCCTTGGCCGGATCCAGCACGTCGGCGACGGCGAGATCCTGACTGACCATCATCAGCGCCATGTCGCCGACGACCTTGGACGAGGGCGTCACCTTGACGATGTCACCGAACATCCTGTTCACGTCGGCATAGGTCTGGGCGACCTGGTGCCAGCGCGCCTCGAGGCCGAGCGAGCGGGCCTGCTCCTTCAAATTGGTGAACTGCCCGCCGGGCATCTCATGCAAATAGACTTCGGAAGCGGGACCCTTCAGGTCGCTCTCGAAGGCCGCGTACTGGGCCCGCACCGCCTCCCAGTAGAAGGAGATGCGCCGGATCGCGTCCGCCGACAGGCCCGGATCGCGATCCGTCCCCTTCAACGCCTCGACGATGGAGCCGAGGCAGGGCTGCGAGGTGTTGCCGGAGAAGGCGTCCATCGCCGCGTCCACCGCATCGACGCCGGCCTCGATCGCGGCTAGCACGGTGGCCGCGGAAATGCCGGAGGTGTCGTGGGTGTGGAAGTGGATCGGCAGGTCGGTCTCCTCGCGCAGCGTCTTGAACAGGACGCGCGCGGCGGCGGGCTTCAACAGACCCGCCATGTCCTTGACGCTGAGGATGTGGGCGCCGGCGGCCTCCATCTCCTTGGCGAGGGCGACATAGTATTTGAGATCGTATTTGGACCGATCCGGATCGAACAGGTCGCCGGTGTAGCAGATCGCGCCTTCGCAGAGCTTGCCGGCCTCGCACACGGCATCCATCGAGACCCGCATGTTCTCGACCCAGTTGAGGCAGTCGAAAACGCGGAACAGATCGACGCCGCCCTTCGCCGCCTCGGAAACGAAGCGCTTGACGACATTGTCGGGGTAGTTGGTGTAGCCGACGCCGTTGGAGCCGCGCAGCAGCATTTGCAGAAGGATGTTCGGCGCCTTCTCGCGGATCAGCGCGAGCCGCTCCCACGGATCTTCGGTGAGGAAGCGCATGGCCACGTCGAAGGTCGCGCCGCCCCAGCATTCGAGGCTGAGAAGCTGCGGCAGGGCGCGCGCATAGGCGTCGGCGATGGCGACGATGTCGTGGGTCCTGACGCGGGTCGCCAGCAGGGATTGCGGCCCGTCGCGCATCGTCGTGTCGGTGATCAGGACCTGCGGCTCGGCGCGCATCCATTCGGCGAAGCCCACCGGGCCGAGGGCATCGAATTTCTGGCGGGTGCCATCGACGATCGGTGCCTTGAACAGCGGCGGCACCGGGGCGACCTGCCCTTCGACGGGACGGGGGCGGTGTTTCGTCTCCGGATGGCCGTTGACCGAAACGTCGGCGAGATAGGTCAGGAGCTTGGTGGCGCGGTCGCGACGCTTGACCTGGCTGAACAGCGCCGGCGTGTCGTCGATGAACTTGGTCGTGTAGGTATTGTCCCGGAATTTCTCGTGGCCGATGATCGCCTCGAGGAAGGTCAGATTCGTCGCCACGCCGCGGATGCGGAACTCGCGCAGCGCCCGATCCATGCGGGCGATCGCCTCCTGCGGCGTCGGCGCCCAAGCCGTCACCTTTTCCAGCAGCGGATCGTAGAAGCGCGTGATGACGGCGCCCGAATAGGCCGTGCCGCCGTCGAGGCGGATGCCGAAGCCGGTCGCGCCGCGATAGGCGGTGATGCGGCCATAGTCGGGAATGAAGTTCTGTTCCGGATCCTCGGTGGTGATGCGGCACTGCAGAGCATGGCCGTTGAGCTTGATGTCTTCCTGGAGCGGCACGCCCGATTCCGGCGTGCCGATCGCGGCGCCGTCGAGGATGTGGATTTGCGCCTTGACGATGTCGATGCCGGTCACCTCCTCGGTGACGGTGTGCTCGACCTGGACGCGCGGATTGACCTCAATGAAATAGAAGGCGTCGGTGTCGGCATCCATCAGGAACTCGACGGTGCCGGCGCCGACATAGCTGGTGGCGTCGGCGAGCTGGCGGGCGTATCCGGCGATCTCGCGCCGCTGGGCGTCGTTCAGATACGGCGCGGGCGCGCGCTCGACGACCTTCTGGTTGCGGCGCTGGATCGAGCAATCGCGCTCGAACAGATCGACAACGTTGCCGTGGGTATCGCCGAGAATCTGCACCTCGACATGACGGGCGCGCTCGACGAGTTTTTCGAGATAGACCTCGTCCTTGCCGAACGCCGTCATGGCCTCGCGCTTGCCCTCGATCACCTCGCGCTCGAGGTCCTTTTCGGCGCGGATCGCGCGCATGCCGCGCCCGCCGCCGCCCCAGGACGCCTTGAGCATGACCGGATAGCCGATTTCCGCGGCCATCTCGCGGACCTTTGCCATGTCGTCGGGCAGCGGCTGGGTCGCCGGCACGACGGGCACGCCGACCTCGACGGCCAGATTGCGCGCGGCGACCTTGTTGCCGAGCCGGCGCATGGTGTCGGCGGTCGGGCCTATGAAGACGATGCCGGCCTCGTGGCAGGCATCGACGAATTCCGGACTTTCCGACAATAACCCGTAGCCCGGATGGATGGCGTCGGCGCCGGACAGCCTGGCGACGCGGATCACCTCCTCGATCGACAGATAGCTCTCGATCGGTCCCATATCCTTGGCCAGATGCGGGCCACGCCCGACCTGATAGCTCTCGTCCGCCTTGAAGCGGTGGAGCGCCAGCTTGTCCTCCTCCGCCCAGATCGCAACGGTTTTCAGACCGAGTTCGTTGGCGGCACGAAAGACGCGGATGGCGATTTCGGATCGGTTGGCGACAAGGATCTTGCGGATGGCCAAGGACTGCTCCTCCTACTAAAGTCGCGCGACTTATAATCGCTTTCGCCGATCGCTCAAGATTGCGGTGGCGCAGCATGTTTCGCAAGTGCGAAGCGCCGCGATGCCCTCGTGTCAGCGGTTGCGAATCAGCGGAATGCGGCTCGGCCAGCCGAAGCGCTGCTCCTCGCGCACCAGGGTGAACAGACCGGAGACGCCAACCAGCGCCATGCCGACCATCGCGAGACCGTCCGGATATTCGCCGAAGAAGGTGGCGCCGATGACGGCGGCCCAGACGATCTGGCTGTATTGGGTGGGGGCTACCCGGGCGGCGGGGGCGAGCCTGGTCGCGAAGACGATGAGCAGATGGCCCATGCCGGCGAACACGCCGCCGAGCAGGAGAACGGGCCAGAGGGCGGGGCCGGGCGTTTCGAAATTCGGGATCATCAACACGCCATTGACGACGATCCCGGCGACGAGAACGGCGCCGATCAGGGTGATCCGCCGCTCGGATGGGCCGAGGACGCGCAGGATGATGACGGTCGCCGCGCCGCAGATCGCGACGAGGATGGCGGCGAAATGGCCGGGCAGGATTTCCCGGAAGCCGGGCCTGACGACGAGCAGGACCCCGATGAGGCCGCCGAAGACGGCGAGCCAACGCCGCCAGCCCACGGGCTCCTTCAGCACCACACGGGAAAACACCGTCACGAAGATCGGCAGAAGAAAGATCAGGGCGTAGGCCTCGGCCAGCGGCAGGGTTGTGAAGGCGATGACACCGCCGATGCCGCCGAGCGTGCCGCTCAACATCCGCAGTGCCAGCAGGCCGGGACGCTTGGGCACGAAGACGTTGCCCCAATTGTCTTCCGGGCGCTTGGTGAACAGCGCCGGCAGCAGGGCGAACAGCGATACGAAAAAGCCGATCTCGAAGATCGGCAGGTCGGAGCCAATCCACTTCAGGCTGGCGTCGGCGCCGGCAAAGGAAAAATAGGCGGCGAAGGCCAGGAGGATTCCGGCTTGCATGACTGACGATCCGAGAGGGCGGCGGGAGCCTGTCGCTATGCTAACCCCGTCTTATGATGCAACCGAATTCGCCCGCGTTCACGGTGCCGGCCGGATTTTCTCGCTGCCTGTGTCGCGATACCCACCTCCAGACGCGAAAAAAGGCAGCGAGGGGGAGCTGCCTTTTTCCGTCTGCATAGAGCGATCGAGGGGGGATGATCGCTTGGGGTGTCTGAATAATGCGGGGGCGTGAAAGAGGTTCCAAAAAAAATCGCGCCAGACAAAACTTTTTTGCGCCCGCCAATCGCGAAGCCCTCGAGGCGGTCCGTCGGCGGCCTCCCAGGCGGCCGAAGTCGTTGCAAATCAATGCAGAACCTTTTCCAAACGATGCGTGATCCCACATAGCGATACGCATGGCAGAATTTTCCCCCGTACAAGAAACCGTCCGCTACGATGGGACCAATGTCACCGCCGTGCTCGGGCCGACCAACACCGGCAAGACGTTCCTGGCGATCGAACGGATGGTGGCCCACTCGTCCGGAACGATCGGCCTGCCGCTGCGGCTGTTGGCGCGCGAGGTCTATCAGAAGGTCTGCGACCGGGTAGGGCCGGCGGCCGTCTCGCTGATTACCGGCGAGGAGAAGATCAAGCCGCCCAATGCGCGCTATGCCGTCTGCACCGTCGAGGCGATGCCGCGCGCGCCGAATACCGCCTTCGTCGCGATCGACGAGGTGCAATTGGCCGGCGACCTCGAACGCGGCCACGTCTTTACCGATCGCATCCTGCATGCTCGCGGACGCGAGGAGACCCTGCTGCTCGGGGCGTCGACGATGCACGGCGTCTTGCAGCGCCTGTTGAAGGGCGCCCAGACGGTGACGCGGCCGCGCCTGTCGAACCTCGTCTATGCCGGTTCCAAGAAAATCACCCGCCTGCCGCGCCGCACCGCCATCGTCGCCTTCTCCGCCGACGAGGTCTACGCCATCGCCGAACTGATTCGCCGTCAGCGCGGCGGTGCGGCCGTGGTCCTCGGCGCGCTCAGCCCACGCACCCGCAACGCGCAGGTTGCGCTCTATCAGTCGGGCGACGTCGATTTCCTGGTCGCGACCGATGCGATCGGCATGGGGCTCAATCTCGATGTCGATCACGTCGCCTTCGCCCAGGACTGGAAGTTCGACGGCTTCCAGTACCGCCAGCTCACCGCTGCCGAATTCGGCCAGATCGCCGGTCGCGCCGGCCGGCATCTGCGCGACGGGACCTTCGGCGTCACCGGCCGGGTCGATCCGCTGCCGGGCGAGCTCGCCGAAGCGCTCGAAGCCCACGCGTTTCAGCCGGTGCGGGTGCTGCAGTGGCGCAGCCGAGACTTCGATTTCGCCTCGATCGCTGCGTTGAAGGACAGTCTCGACCGGCCGCCGCCCTGCCCGGAACTGACGAAATCCCTGCCCTCGGTCGATCAGCGGGCCCTGGAGTACCTGTCGCGCGATGCCAATGTCGCGGATCTCGCGCGGGGCCGGGAGCGGGTGGAGCTTCTCTGGGAAGCGTGCAAGCTTCCCGATTATCGCCGCATCGCTCCGGCGCAGCACGCCGAGATCATCGCAGCGATCTACGTCGATCTCGCCGTCCGCGGTCATGTTGCCGAAGACTATATGGCCAGCCAGGTCAATCGTGCCGATCGCACCGACGGCGACATCGACACCCTGTCCCAGCGTATCGCCGAAATCCGGACATGGACCTATATTTCACACCGCCCGGAATGGTTGGCCGATCCGACACACTGGCAGGAAAAGACACGCGCCATCGAAGACCGTCTTTCCGACGCGCTTCACGACAGGTTGACGAAACGCTTCGTAGACCGCAGGACAAGCGTCTTGATGAAGCGGCTGAGAGAGAACGCGTTCATGGAAGCTGAGATCAGCGGCGACGGCACGGTCGTGGTCGAGGGCCACACTGTCGGGGAGCTGCAGGGGTTCAGGTTCACGCTTGACGGCAAGGCCGAGGGCCAGGACGGCAAGGCGGTGCGCGCGGCCTCGCAAAAAGCCTTGGCTGGTGAGTTTGAAAAGCGGGCCGAGCGCTTTGCCAACGCGCCGAACGGCGACATCGCGCTGGGCTCCGACGGATTGATCCGCTGGCTCGGCGCGCCGGTGGCGAGCCTTGCCGCGAGCGACGACCCGCTGAAGCCGAAAGTCGTCCTGTTCGCCGACGAACAACTGAGCGGTCCGGAGCGGGACAAGGTCGCGGCGCGGGCCGAGCGCTCCGTCACCTATCAGGTCTCGACGGTGCTGAAGCCGCTGGTCGACCTGAAATCGGCCGAGGGTCTGGAGGGGACCGCGAAGGGGCTCGCCTTTCGCCTGTCCGAGAATCTCGGCATGGTGCAACGCCGCGACGTCGCCGAGGAAGTCCGTTCGCTCGATCAGGACGCGCGGGCAGCGCTGCGGCGCTGCGGCGTGCGCTTCGGCGCTTATCACATCTTCATCCCGGCGCTGATCAAGCCGGCGCCGGCGGCCTTGCTGACGCTGCTGTGGGCGGTGAACAAGGATGGACGCGAGCGGCCCGGCTATGGCGAGGTCACGCATCTATTGGCGACCGGCCGGACGTCGGCGGTCGCCGATCCGGCTATCGATCCGGTGTTCTTCGGCCTTGCCGGCTATCGGCTGCTCGGCCGCCGGGCGGTGCGGGTCGACATTCTGGAACGTCTCGCCGATCTGATCCGGCCGGCGCTGGCCTGGAAGCCGGGAACGGGAAAACGCCCCGAGGGTGGCTATAACGGCGCACAATTCCTGGTGACGCCAGCAATGATGTCGATTCTCGGCGCCACCGCCGAGGACATGGAAGAGGTGCTCAAGGGCCTCGGCTACCGCCCCGATGGCATCGAGGCGGGCACGGTCGAAGCCGAGATCCAGCGTCTCGACGCCGAGACCAAAGCGGCCGAAGTGGCAAGCCGGGCCGAAGCCGAGCGCAAGGCGGCGGAGGCCGTCGCCACGCTCGAAACGCCGCAACCGCAGGACGAATCCGGCGACGCCCCGGCCACGAGCGAAGCCGCGGACGCGCCGGCGGAGGAGCAACCGTCCGCCGAATCGAGCGATGGTTCTACCGCCGACGCGGTTGTGCCGGTGGCGGCGGTCGCGTCCGAGGAAGTCGCCAAGGGAGAGCCTGCCGCCAGCACGGCCGACTCGGTCGCAGCGACCGACGACACACCTGCCGCGACAAGTTCGGTGGAGTCGCCCGTGGCGGAAACGGCGCCGGACGAAACGGCGGTTGGCGAGCCGGCCTCCGAGTCCGATGGCGAGCCGGCCGCGCCGAAGCTCGTGCAGGTCTGGCGGCCGCAGCGCGCCGGTGGGCGAGCGGGCAATCGCCAGGGTCAGCGTGGCAAGGGCCGTGAGACCGGCGGCGGGGCGGCCGCCCCGGAGCGCGGCCAGCGCTTCGGCAAGGGCGGCCAGAAAAGCGACGGCGGAACCGAGAACGAGCGCCAGGCCAAGGGGCGGTCGAATCGTGACTGGAAGGAGCGCGGCGAGCGCAAGGAGGGTGGCGGTGGCCGCCGCTTGGACAAGCCGCAAACCTCATACAACAAGCCGGTGCAGACAAGGCCGCAGCGCGTCGACCCGGATTCGCCCTTCGCCAAGCTCGCGGCGCTCAAGGACAAGCTTGGCAAATAGTCCCGAAAGCGGTTCCGATGGCTGACGGAGCGGGGCAGCGCATCGACAAATGGCTCTTCTTCGCGAGAGTCGTTAAGTCGCGCAGCCTTGCCCAGAAGCTCGTCCAATCGGGCGGCGTGCGGATCAACCGCGACAAGACGACCAATGCGGCGCGTTTGGTGCGCGCGGACGACACGTTGACCGTGTCGATCCACGATACGGTTCGCATCTTGAAGATTCGCGACTGCGGCACCCGCCGCGGGCCGGCGAGCGAAGCGGCGGAATTGTACGAGGATCTGTCGCCGCCGGAGGAGACAACCAGGCGCAAGGATGCCGAGCTGCCCAAGGGCGGCTACATGCCGCCGAAACGGCCACCGAACAAGAAAGAGCGCCGCGCGCATGAGCGCCTGCGCTGGGGCTGAGCGGCCCCGGGGTTGATCGCGCCCGGCTGGTTCCGGCCAGGCGTCACCCGATGGCGACGGCTCAGTCGCCTTCGCCGGGCTCGGGCGAGAAGTATTTCTCGAACTTGCCTTCCTCGCCGTCGAACTTTTCGCCGTCGGCTGGACCTTCCCGCTTGATCGTGATGTTCGGCCATTTCTCGGCGTATTCGGTGTTGATCGTCAACCATTTGTCGAGGCCCGGCTCGGTGTCCGGCTTGATCGCCTCGGCCGGGCATTCCGGCTCGCACACGCCGCAGTCGATGCACTCGTCGGGATGGATGACGAGCATGTTGTCGCCCTCGTAGAAACAGTCGACCGGACAAACCTCCACACAGTCCATGTATTTGCACTTGATGCAGTTGTCGGTCACCAAATAGGTCATGACGGAACCTCGGTCTTGTCGGACCCCGTTCGGAAGGGGCCGGTCCTTGCGCGAGCGACAGTGCCGGCTCGAACGCCGGCGCATCCTCGTTTCGCCCGGACGTAACCGCTCGCTCGAAGGCTGACAAGGGCAAAGCATGTCGCGGCATGGGCACTTCGGCGGAATGGATTTCTACGCGCCGGGCAAACGCCGCCCGCGTCGCAGACGCCCCCCAGTTGTCGACGTCGCAGCGCGGGTATAAAAGCGCGCGCACGCCGTCCGGCTGGCCGGATCGCGGCGACCCTTTCGGGAGCTTCCCATTCTCCGAACCACCTTCCATACGGCGTCGATCTTCGGACTGGCCTTGGCCGGAGCCATGCTGGTTCCGGCGTTGACGGATTTCGCCAAGGCCAATGACGACTGGCGAATTTTCGTGTTTTCCGCCGTCCTCGTCGCGATCATCTGCATCCTCGTCGCCGCCGCCACTCGGGGCGAACGCGTTCCGTTCACGCCCCGCCTCGGCTTCCTGCTGGTAACGTCGGTATGGTTGGTTACCGCCGGCATCGGCGCCCTGCCGCTATATTTCGGCTCGGTCAACGTCAGCTTCGCCGGTGCCTTCTTCGAATCCATGTCCGGCCTGACGACGACTGGATCGACCGTGATTTCCGGTCTCGACGCACTCCCGCCGGGCCTTCTTTTGTGGCGCTCGCTGCTGCAATGGCTCGGCGGCATCGGCATCATCGGCATGGCGATTCTGATCCTGCCGTCGATCCGGGGCGGCGGTCTCTCCCTGTTCCACATGGAGAGTTCGGACAAATCCGAGAAGATCCTGCCGCGCGTCAACCAGTTGGCGGCCGGCCTGATGGCCGCCTATGCGGTGCTGACGGTGCTCTGCGTCATGGCTTATGCGGCCCTCGGCATGAGCTTCTTCGATGCCGTGAACCATGCGATGACGACGTTGGCGACCGGCGGGTTTTCGACCCACGACTCCTCGATGGGCTATTTCGACGACAACGGCATCCTGGCTGTATCCAGCCTGTTCATGGTGCTCGCCTCGCTTCCCTTCGTGATCTACATCCGGGCGCTGCTGCCGCTCCGGTTCCAGCGCTGGAACGATCCGCAGATTCCGGTTTTCCTGGCGACCTGCCTCGTGCTGAGCGTCGCTTTGGCCGCTACCCGCCATGCTCTCAACGCGACGCCCTTCAACGAGGCGTTCGTCAGTTCGGCGTTCAACCTCATTTCGGTGATCACCACCACCGGGTTTGCGTCAGAGGACTATACGCTCTGGTCGAACGCCGCGACGGGCGTCTTCTTCCTCGCCATGTTCCTGGGCGGTTGCGCCGGGTCTACGGCCGGCGGGATCAAGGCCAACCGGCTGGTCATCCTCTTCCTCCTCGTCAAGGCCAGCGCCCGGGGGCTGTTCCGCCCGCACGCGATTCGACGCCTGCGCTACGGCAATCAGGAGGTGACGCCGGAATTGCTGCAGACCGTGACGCTGTTCGTCTTGTTGTTTTTCGGTGTCCTGCTGACCGGCACCGTCGTGCTGACCTCGCTCGGGCTCGACTTTCTGACAGCCTTTTCCGGGGCGCTGACGGCGCTCGCCAATGTCGGTCCGGGATTTGGCCAGATCATCGGCCCGGCCGGCAATTTCGGCAAATTCTCCGATTCGACGCTCTGGGTGCTCTCGGCAATCATGCTGCTCGGGCGGCTCGAGATCGTGACGGTTCTCGTTCTCCTCTTCCCCGCGACCTGGATCGATTGAACGTCGCGGAGCTTCTTTGACGCCGCGACGTTCGACGTCGCCGCACGAGGGTGGAGCCGCCGGTCGCAACGCCTCGCCTACCAGGGTGCCGAGAGTTCGAGACGAATGGTGATCCCGACTGGATTCGAACCAGTGACCCTCAGATTAGGAATCTGATGCTCTATCCTGCTGAGCTACGGGACCACGCCGGGCGCACCATAATCGAATCCCGCCGCCGGCGCCAAGCCTTGTTCGATGAGGCGGATTGGGCCAGCGCCGCCGCCCGTCGTGGCCGCCGCGCAAAGCCTGGCCCACGCCCGCGCAGGGAGATCGCGGCCGCTACGGCGCCCACGGCGCGGGGCGCGCCTGGGCGACCGTATTGTCGTCGCCCGGTAAATGCGTTTGAATGAAACAAGGCAAGTCTCGTGGGGGCCGGCTTCCGACCGCTGTCGCGCGACCGGCAATTTGGGTCGGGGTTTCCACGGCCTTGTGCTATCGAGAGTTACCTCATTGGTGAAAACTGGAGCAGGGCGGGATCGAATTGACCGGATATGATCGACGTTTCGGCCTTGATCTTGCCAGCGGCTTCATCGCTCTGATCGTCTTCAGCTTCGTCATCAACATCCTGCTTCTGATTCAGCCAATCTATCTGCTGCAGATCTATGACCGCGTGCTGTCGTCGGCCTCCGTCGAGACGCTGGCGTTCATTTCCGTCATCGCGGTGGCGGCGCTGGTCTTGCTCGGCGCGGTCGACGCGATCCGTTCGATGATCTGCGGCCGGATCGCCGCTCGGCTGGAGGCCGGGACCGGCGCTCGGGCGCTCATCGGCGCGATGCGCGGCCCGCGAGCCTCGCTCGGCGACGTCCAGCCGCTGCGCGATCTCGCCACGGTCCGCGGGTTCATATCCGGCCGCGCCCTGCTGGCCTATTTCGACCTGCCCTTCGTTCCGTTCTTCATCGGGATTCTCTATTTCATCCACCCGCATCTTTTCTGGCTGACGCTGGGTGGCGCGACCGTCCTGGCTTTGCTCGCCTGGGCCAATCAGCACGCGATGCAGCGCCCGGTCGGCGAAGCCGGCGAGCAGGCGATGGCCGCGATGCTCGCGGCGCAGTCCTTCGCCCGCGGCGCCGAAAGTATCACGGCGATGGGCATGGTGGGCAATGTCGTGGGAGCATGGGGCGGACAGGAAGCGCGGTCGCTCGACGCGCAGGACCGGCTGAACCGCATCAATGCGATCTATGCCGGTGTCTCCCGCACGCTTCGCATCGGATTGCAGATCGCCATCCTCGGCTATGGCGGCTATCTGGTGCTGGCAGGCGAAATGACCGCCGGGATGATCTTCGCCTCCTCGCTGATTTCCGGTCGCGGACTCCAGCCGATCGACCAGGTCATCGCCGGGTGGAAGCCCGCCGTCGATGCGCGCAAGGCCTGGGGCCGGCTAAGCGTGCTGCTCGCCGTGCTTGGAACCAAACCAACCGCGACCGATCTGCCCGATCCCGTCGGGCGCCTGTCGCTCGAGAATGTCGTCGTGTTTCCGCCCAATGCACCGAACGCCGACCCGTTGCTCAAACGGATCTCGGCCGAGATTCCGGCCGGCGACTGCGTCGTGGTGGTTGGCCCCTCGGGCGCCGGCAAATCGACGCTCATGCGCGCCATCGTCGGGGGCCTCGAGATCCGTTCGGGCGCCATTCGTGTCGATGGGGCCGATATCCGCAACTGGGACAGGGAGAATCTCGGACGCCATGTCGGTTATCTGGCCCAGGACGTTGAGCTCCTACCGGGGACGATCGCGCAAAACATCGCCAGATTCGATCCCGACGCGCATGATGAGGCAATCATCGATGCGGCGAGGAAAGCCGAGGTTCACGACCTGATCCAGCGATTGCCGAAGGGCTATGACACGATCATCGGGCCGGCGGGACAGCAATTGTCCGGCGGACAACGCCAGCGCGTCGGTCTGGCCCGGGCATTTTATGGATCGCCGAAGCTGCTCGTTCTCGACGAGCCCAATGCCAATCTCGACACCGAAGGCGAGATGGCGCTGGACAAGGCGCTTGCATCGGCCCGCGAGGGGAAGGTGACGGTGCTCCTGGTCACACAGCGCCGGCCGATTGCCGAACGGGCCGACAAGATCATGATCCTGCGCGACGGGGCCGTGCAGGATTTCGGGCCGCGGCAAGAGGTGTTCGCGCGCCAGGTCCAGAAGGCGAAGGCGGCCCAGGAGGCCGCGCGGGCGGCTTCCAACGATCGGGCGGAGGCCTCGCCGGCATCGTTCCCGGTCGTCACCGGGCGTTTTCCGGCCGTGGTCGCCGGCGGGCGGAACCCCGAGACGGCTGACAGCTGACCGGCGGCTTGATGGCGCGGTCGCCGACAATGGAGCGGATACCCATGACGAAGAACGGCGACGGCTGGGCTAGCGACGTCAAGACCGGAATACGCCTGATCACCGTGACGGGAGTCGCGCTCTCGGCGATCTTCCTGTTGGGCTTCGGGGCTTGGGCCGCACTGGCGCCGCTGGCGAGCGCCGCGGTCGCGCCGGGGGTGGTCGCGGCGGCCGGCAAGAACCAGGGGGTCCAGCATCTGGAAGGTGGGATCGTACGGAGCATCCTCGTGCGCGAGGGCGAGCGCATCAAGGCGGGACAAGCGCTGTTCGCCCTGGATCCGACAGCTCCCAAAGCGCAACGCAATCGTCTGCAGAAACAGATGGTCGGCCTGGAGGCGCGGACCGAGCGGCTGACCTCCGAGCGCGACGGCCTGGAGATGTTGTCGTTTCCGCCGGTGTTGCGTCAGTTGGCCGGGACAGAAGGCATCGGCGATCTTCTCATCGAGCAGGAACGCGAGTTCACCGCCCGATTGGACCGTCACCGCCAGGAACAGGTGATCATGGGCCAGCGTGTCCAGGCCCTCCGCGAGCAGATCGAGGGGATGACCGCGCAGCAGACGGCGATCGAGCGCCAACTCGAAGTCGTTCGGGAGGAAGTGTCGCGCAAGCGCACGCTGCTGGACAAGGGCCTGACCAATCGCTCGGAATATACCGCGCTGCTTCGCAGCGAGGCAGATCTGGTCGGTCAGGTAGGGCAGGGTGTTTCCAGCATTCTGGCGGCGAAAATCCAGATCGTCGAAGCGCAGGCGCAGCTGGCGCGGCTCGAAACGCAGCGCGTCGAGACCGCGGTGACGCAGCTCAATGAAATCCGGGCGCAGATCTCCGATACCGAAGAACAGCTGCGGTCGGCCGAGGATGTGCTCGATCGCATCATCGTTCGTTCGCCGAGCGATGGGATCATCATCAAGATGAGCGTGAATGCCTCCGGCAGCGTAGTGGGGCCTGGCGATCAGCTCCTCGAACTCCTGCCGACCGGCGAAGATCTCCTCATCGAGGCTCGGGTCTCGCCGCAGGATGTCGACGTCATCTCGCTCGGACAAAGGGCCCGGCTGCGGTTCAGCGCGCTCAATACGCGCACCACGCCGACCGTGGAGGCGAAGGTCACCTATCTTTCCGCCGACCGGCTGATCGACCAGACCACCCGGCAACCCTACTACACCGCCCGGCTCAGCATGATCGACGACCTGCCACCCGAAATCAGCCGCGACCAGATTTATCCGGGCATGCCGGTGGAGGCCTATATCGCGACCGGCGAGCGCACCTTCCTGGAATATCTCGCCAAGCCCATCACCGACAGTTTCTCAAGGGCCTTCCGGGAGGATTGAACCGCTCGGCATCGCCTCACCGCACCGTGGGGTCGGCCTGGGCGATCAGCATCGCTGAGCCCTCCTGCAACCCGACGACGATCTCGCCGAGCGCCTCGTTCGATTGGGTCAGGATCGAATGGAACGGCACGTCGACATCGGCCAGCGGCCATTTCGCGCCCACGACTGTCAGTCCCGACAGATCCGAGAATTTCAGGATCGAGAATTGCGCGCCGGGGGTCAGATCGAAGCGGCGCGGCTCCGGGGACAGCGGCCAACCATGCTCACGGCCGTCGAACAGCTCGACATCGAGGCCGCGCGCGGCAAAGCGCAGCGCCAGGATGAGATGGGCGAAGGCATGGTCGCTGCGTGGACCGCCGAGCGCGCCGACAAGCAGCAGCCGGCTCGCGCCCCGAGCGACCGCCGCGTCGATGGCGAGTTCGCCGTCGGTCTGGTCCTTGTCGCTCGGAAAGGTCTCGCGGGGAATGTCGGAGAATTCGCCGGCCGCAATCGCCGGGCTGGAATCGAAATCGCCGACCCACAGTTCCGGGGTGAGCCCCAACGCCGTGGCATGGCGAATTCCGTCGTCGGCGGCGATCACTCGCGTGCCGGATACTGCATTAACAAGGGCGGGTGTCGGATCGACGCGGCCGGCAAGAAGAATCGTGAAGCGCATGGCGCCGTGATCTAGCGCGTGGAAGCGGCGAAGGGGAGGGGGAAACGCGCCCACCCGCTCGAAGTAGCGGCCGTTGGACCGGTTGCCCTTGCCGGTGGCGGAGCTTGCCGCTAAATCTTCGGCAGCTCACACGGGGTGCCTTCGGGCTGAGAGGCGTCGCGCCAACCCGTCGAACCTGATCCGGATCGTACCGGCGGAGGGATTGCGGGCGTTCGCGAGGTCCTCGCGGCGCGGCTCTTCCGACGTCGCCGCATCGAGAGGCCCCTTTATGATTACTATCCCACCGCAGCTTTTGTCCGGTGCGGCTGTCCTCGCCGTGCTGTCCACCTTCGCCGCTCCCGCCTTGGCGCAGGATGGCAAGCCGACACTCACCGTCTACACCTATGAGAGCTTCACGCCCGAGTGGGGGCCGGGGCCTAAGATCGAGGCGGCGTTCGAGGCGGTCTGCGATTGCGACCTGACATTCGTCGGCCTGGAGGATGGGGTCGCGATCCTCAACCGGCTGAAGCTGGAGGGCGAAACGAGCGACGCCGACATCGCCCTCGGGCTGACCTCCGACCTCATTCCGGAAGCCAAGGCGACGGGCCTGTTCGCCGACAGCGGCGTCGATCTGTCCAAGCTGACGGTGCCGACGGGCTTTTCCGATCCGGTCTTCGTGCCCTACGACTATTCCTATCTCGCCGTCGTCTACGACACCGAGGCTATCGACAATCCGCCGAAGAGCCTCGACGACCTCGTGTCCGGCGATTCCGAGCAGAAGATCGCCATCGAGGACGCGCGGACCTCGACGCCGGGGCTCGGTCTGCTTCTGTGGATGAAGGCGGTCTATGGCGAGGAGGCGAAAGCCAAGTGGGCAAAGCTCTCCGACCGCATCCTGACCGTCACGCCCGGCTGGAGCGAGGCCTATGGCCTGTTCACCAATGGCGAGGTGCCGCTGGTGCTGAGCTATACGACATCGCCGGCCTATCACATGGTCGAGGAAGGCTCCGAGCGCTATCAGGCCGCGGCCTTTTCGGAAGGCCAGTATCTCCAGATCGAGGTCGCGGGCCTGCTCAAGAACGCCGATCAGCCGGATTTGGCGCGCCAATTCCTAAAATTCATGCTGACCCCCGAAATCCAGTCGATCATTCCGACCACCAACTGGACGCTGCCGGTGATCGACGGCATCGAAATGCCGGAGGCGTTCGACCGGTTGGTCAAGGTGGAGACGCCGCTGTTCATCGATCCCGAGACGGTTGCGGCGAACCGCAAGGCCTGGACGCAGGAATGGCTCGAGGCGATCGGCCGCTGATGCGCCTGGGCGTCCGCGTTGGACGGCGCGGCAGGGCTCGATCGCGCGCGCGGCCATGACCGGCTCCACCGACCGGACCCTTCGCATCGGCCTCGGTTTTGCCGCCGCCGCGGCCCTGATCGTCTTTCTCGGCGGCGCGTTCGTGTTCCTGCTCGCGGCGACGGGCGCCGTGCCCGATCTGCCGGCACTCTTCGCCGACCGCTATATCCGGGGCGTCGTGCTCTTCACCATGGAGCAGGCGGCGCTGTCGACGCTCTTGTCACTTGCCGGCGCGGTGCCGCTGGCCGTCGCGCTCCACCGCGCGCGCTTTCCCGGACGCCGGGCGGTGCTGCGGCTGTTCCTCTTGCCGCAGGCGCTGCCAGTTCTCGTCGGGGCGCTGGCCATCATCACGATCTGGGGTCGCAACGGCGTGCTGTCCGGCGCCTTCGCCGCGATCGGGCTGCCGCGGCTCGACGTCTATGGCCTGGCCGGCATCCTGATTGCGCATGTCTTTTTCAACTTGCCGCTCGCCGCCCGGCTGATGGTGGCGGCGCTGGATCGCGTGCCGGCCGAAAGCTGGAAGCTCGCCGGGCAATTGTCTCTCACGCCGCTCGCCACCTTCCGGCTGCTCGAATGGCCGGCGATCCGCGCTAGCCTGCCGGCGGCGGCGAGCCTCGTCTTCATGCTCTGCGTGACGAGTTTCACGCTCGTCCTCGTCCTCGGCGGCGGACCCCGCGCGACGACGCTGGAAGTCGCGATCTATCAGGCGCTTCGCTATGAGTTCGACCCCGGTCGGGCGATCGCGCTGTCCCTCCTGCAAATCGCCCTGACCGCCATCATCCTGTGGTTCGCGACCCGGCTCGGCGGTGATGTCGCGGCCGGGTTCGGCCTCGGCGGCCGGGCGTTGCGCTACGACCGGCCGAGCCGGGTGAGGGCGGCAATGGATGCCGCGATCCTGTCGCTCGGAGTAGCCTTCGTCCTGTCGCCCTTCGTCGCGGTTCTGGTGCGCGGATTGCAGGCGGACCTCGTCTCGCTCGCCGTCGATCCGGCGGTCCGGCGCGCGGCGCTGACCAGCCTGGCGATCGCCCTTGCCGCGGCATCGCTGGCGCTTCTCGTCTCGGTCCTGGTGATCCTCGCCCTCGAAGCCTTGCGCGGCGCGCCGTCCGGGGCGCGTCGTGGCCGGGACACGGCGCGCAAGGGGCTGGAGACGGCCGCCAGCCTCGTTCTCGTGGTGCCGCCGATCGTCGTCGGAGCCGGCTGGTTTCTGGCGTTGCGTCAGGTCACCGACGTCTTCGCCGCCGCGCCTTATGTCGTCGTCGCAACCAACGCCGCCATGGCCGTGCCGTTCATCGTGCGGATCGTCGGGCCGGCGCTGGCCGCTGCCAATCAGGCGACCGGGCGACTGGCGGACAGTCTGGGGCTCGCCGGCCTGTCGCGGCTGCGCTTCGTCGATTGGCCGGCCATGCGTCCCGCGCTCGGCCTCGCCTTCGCCTTCGCGCTGGCGATTTCGCTCGGCGATCTCGGCGCGATCGCCCTGTTCGGCAACCAGGACCTCGTCACGCTGCCCTATCTGCTGTTGCAGCGCATGGGGAGCTATCGCACCAGCGACGCGGCCGGTCTGGCGCTGATTCTCGGAATTTTGTGCCTCGGCCTGATGGTGCTGGCCGAGCGCGGGCTGGCAGGCGCGGGAGAAAAGCGATGAGCGAGGTGCCGGCCTTATCCTTCGAAGACGTTCGCCTGGCCTATGAGGGCAGCGACATGCGGTTCGATCTCAAGGTGATCGAGGGCGAATGGCTGGCGGTGATCGGCCCGAGCGGCGCGGGAAAGTCGACGCTGCTCGATCTGGCGGCCGGTTTCGCGACCCCCGATTCGGGACGGGTCGGCATCGCCGGCTCCGACATGAGCGGGGTCGCCCCCGCCGAGCGGCCGCTCAGCATCGTCTTTCAGGAGAACAATCTGTTCCCCCATCTCGACGTGTTTCGTAACGTCGCGCTCGGCATCGCCCCGAATCTTCACCTGTCCGAGGACGACCGGCGCCGCGTCTTGGAGGCGCTGGAGGCCGTCGGCCTTGCGGGTTTCGAAGCCCGTCGTCCCGCCGCGATGTCCGGCGGCGAACGCCAGCGCGTCGCGCTCGCTCGCGCTTTCCTCCGCGATCGTCCGCTGCTGCTGCTCGACGAGCCCTTTGCGGCGCTGGGGCCAGCGCTGCGCAAGGAAATGCTGGGGATGCTGAAGACGCTTCGTGCGGAACGCGCGCCGCGTCCCATGACCGTGGTGATGGTGACCCATCATCCGGACGACGCGGCCGACCACGCCGATCGCGTCGCATTCCTCGATCGAGGCGTGGTGCTCGCGGTGGGGCCGACGCGCGCGATCCTGTCGGGCCGGACCGATCCGCGTGTCGCCCGCTATCTCGGCACAAAGGTTTCTGATTCATGACGCATTTCCGGCAAATTTGCTTGTTAGCCGGGAAGGCATCCATGATGAGGGGGCGCGCCGCGGATTTGCGACGTCGTGTTGCGGATCGATCCTTCCGCGGAGCGTGGCGTTTCGGCTAAGGGTCTTGTGCGAACAGGGCAGAGCTGAATTTCTGCGGCATATTGGCGGGGGCGGTGATCGCACCGATGGAAATGATGTCCGGGGTCTGGTCCGCAAGGCGTGTGACACGCGCGGCGCTTCGCGGCGCGGCGCTGGCCGCGTTGATGGCGGTTGGCGCGTGTACGTCGTTGGAGGCGAGCCTGGACGGTCTGGCCGGCGATGTCGGCCGCGACGCCAAGTCCGGCTATGCGGCGACGCGCCAGCCGATCACCTTCGAAAACATCCAGCAGGGCGACCCGCAATCGGTCATCGGACGGGCGCAGCATCCGAAGATCCTGGCGGCGTATGGTGGCGCCTATTCCGATCCGAAACTCGAACGAACCCTGGCGACGGTCGTCGGCAAGCTTCAGGCGGTGACGGAGGATCCGAACCGCGCCTACCGAATTACCGTTCTGAATTCTCCGAACGTCAACGCCTTCGCGCTGCCGGGCGGCTACGTCTATGTGACCCGCGGTCTGCTGGCGCTGGCCAACGATTCCGCTGAAGTGGCCGCCGTGATCGGTCACGAGATGGGCCATGTCACCGCCAATCACGGCATCGAGCGCCAGCAGCGCGAGCAGGCGGCCGAGATCGCCAGCCGCGTCGTGAACGAAGTTCTGGCCAGCGAGCCGGCCGGGGAGATCGCACTCGCCCGCAATCGGTTGAATCTCGCTCAGTTCTCTCGCAAGCAGGAATTGCAGGCCGATGTGCTCGGCATCCGCCACGTCGCCCGTGCCGGCTACGACCCGTTTGCGGCTTCGCGCTTCCTGGGTGCGATGGATTCCTATTCCAAGATCCGGAATGCCTTTCAGGCAAACGATCCCAATCTCGATTTTCTCGCCTCGCATCCGTCGGCACCGCAACGCATCGACCTCGCCGCGCGTCACGCGCGCCAATATGGCCCGTCCGGTACCGGCGCGACCGACCGCGACCGGTATCTGTCGGGCATCGACGGGATGCTGTTCGGGGACTCGGCTGCCGAAGGTTACGTGCGCGAGCGGCGTTTCTATCATCCCGGCCTCGGCATCACCTTCGAGGTTCCCGATGGCTTTCTTATCGACAATACCGCCGAAGCCGTTATGGCGACGGGGCCGGGCGACACCGCGATTCGGTTCGATGGTGTGGCCCTGCCGGCAACCACCAGCCTCGTTGATTACGTCAACAGCGGCTGGATCGGCGGACTTGATCCATCGACCATCCGCAAACGGCGAATCGGCAATCTGGACGCGGTTTCGGCGCGGGCGCGCGGGGGCGAGTACGCCTTCGAGGTGACGATCATCCGCGTTGGCGGCCAGGTCTATCGGTTCCTGACGGCCGTCCAGGCCGCGTCCGCGGCTTCCGTCGGCACCGTCGCCGATCGTGTCGCCAGTTCCTTTCGTTTGCTCAGCGCCTCGGAAAAGGCCGCGCTCAAGCCCCTGCGAATCCGGATCGTGACGGCTGCGGCGGGAGACACGGCCGAAAGGTTGGCGACTCGCATGGTCGGCGTCGACCGCAAATCGCAGATGTTCCGTCTTTTGAACGGCCTTGAGGGCCGGGAAGAGGTCCGCGCGGGAGGGCGCTACAAGATCGTCACGGAATAGTGTCGGAGGCGACGGCGTAGCCATGAAGCCCTTGGCGTCGCGTCGGCCATGTTGCGCGAACGCACTTTGAAGGCGCCATCGGCCGATTGACTTTTGCCCCCCACCCTTCCTATAAGCGCCCACACGAGTGGGCAGCGTTCCGCGCGACGGGTTGTTGCGCGCTTTCCTCCTGCTCCGTACCCAGATTTCGGAACACATGAAGGGTCCGCGCATCCGAGCGCGGGATTGATACGATGAAACGTACCTATCAGCCGTCCCGGCTCGTCCGTAAACGCCGTCATGGCTTCCGCTCGCGCATGGCGACCAATGGTGGCCAGAAGGTCATCGCGGCGCGTCGCGCCAAGGGCCGCAAGCGGCTCTCGGCCTAGTTGCGTCGCGGCCGCCGGACGATCTCCGATGGCCGTCGGCAAGATGAGAAATCGCGCGGAATTTCTGGCCGCGCGCAAGGGCCGTCGCTTGAACGGCCCGTTTTTCTTTGTCGAAGCCCTTGATCGGGGCGATGGCGAGGCTCCCCGCGTCGGTCTGACAGTGACCAAGAAGGTCGGCAACGCCGTCGTGCGCAATCGAATCCGCCGCCGGCTGCGCGAGGCGATCCGCCTTGACGCCGAGGCTGACATGGCGCCCGGCATCGATTATGTGATCGTCGCGCGGCGCGAGGTGCTGGCCATGCCCTTCGCCACCCTGAAGGACGAACTGTCCCGACGGTTTGCGCGTGCGAAGCGGCCGGATCGCGATCCGACCATAGTGAAGCGGCGTCCGCCAGGGCGTCCATCGGGGTCTGATTGATGGAAAACAACCGCAACTTTCTGATCGCCATGGCGCTCTCCATCGCGGTTCTCGTCGGCTGGCAGTTTCTGGTGGTCAGCCCGCGTATGGACGCGCAGAGGCAAGCGACAGAAACGGTTCAGAACGACGGTTCGTTGCAGACCCCGCAGACGCCGGCGGGTACCCCCCAGGAGAATGTCGTCGCGCCGGCGGGGCGCGAGAGCGTCGTGCCGAGTGAGGGTTCCGTTGCGGCGGTTCCGGCGACCCGCGAAGAAGCCGTCGCCTCCGGTGCGCGCATCCCGATCGACACGCCGGCGCTGTCGGGCTCGATCAACCTGACCGGCGCCCGCCTCGACGACCTGCGGCTCAAGAATTACCATGAGACCGTCAAGGATACCTCGCCGACGATCGTGCTGCTGTCGCCCGAGAACCTGCCGACCGGCTATTTCGCCGAATTTGGCTATATCGGGCAGAATGCCGGCGATCTGCCCGGTCCAACGACGAATTGGCAGGCCGAGGGCAACCAGACCCTGACGCCGGAAACGCCGGTGACGCTGACCACGACGAACGGCGCGGGCGTGACCTTCTCGCGGCAGATTTCCGTCGATGAAAATTTCATGTTCACCGTCGAAGACACGGTGCGCAACGACGGCGCGCAGCCAGTTACCCTGTCGTCCTACGGGCGTGTCACCCGCTACTCCAAGCCGGAGGTGGCCTCCGTCTACGTCCTGTTCGAGGGGCTGCTCGGGGTGTTTGGCGAGGACGGGCTCTCCGAAGTCAAATATTCCGCGATCGAGGACGACCTGCGCTACGTGCCGCCGAAGGTCGCCAGCGGCTGGCTCGGCATTACCGATAAATACTGGGCGACGACGCTGATCCCGCAGGCCGGGCAGCCCTTCCAGTCGCGCTTCCTCTATCTGACCGGCAACCGGCCGCGCTACCAGACCGAATATGTTGCCGATCCGATGACACTGGCTCCGGGCGCTACCGCTACCGCGACCAACCGCACCTTCGCCGGCGCGAAGGTCGTCGACGTCATCGACAGCTACGAGGACACGCTCGACATCCGCCAGTTCGGCCAGTTGATCGACTGGGGCTGGTTCTATTTCATCACCCGTCCGATGTTCCACGCGCTGGACTGGTTCTATCGCTTCATCGGCAATTTCGGCCTGGCCATCCTGGCGGTTACCGTCGTCCTCAAGCTGATCTTCTTCCCGCTCGCCAACAAGTCGTACAAATCCATGGCGCGCATGAAGAACATGCAACCCAAGATCACCGAGCTGCGCGAACGCTTCAAGGACGACAAGCAGAAGCAGCAGCAGGAGATGATGCGGATCTACAAGGAGGAGAAGATCAATCCGGCGGCCGGCTGCTGGCCGATCCTGATCCAGATTCCGGTCTTTTTCGCCCTCTACAAGGTCCTCTATGTGACCATCGAAATGCGGCATGCGCCGTTTTTCGGCTGGATCCAGGATCTCGCCGCGCCCGATCCAACCAGCATCTTCAATCTCTTCGGCCTGGTTCCGGTCGATCTGCCGAGCTTCTTGTTGGTCGGCGTCTGGCCGATCCTGATGGGCATCACGATGTTCATCCAGATGCGGCTCAACCCGACGCCGCCGGACCCCACCCAGCAGATGATCTTCACCTGGATGCCAGTGATCTTCACCTTCATGCTGGCCTCGTTCCCGGCCGGCCTCGTCATCTACTGGACATGGAACAACTTCCTGTCGATCATCCAGCAGAGCGTGATCATGAAGCGCAACGGTACCAAGATCGAGCTGTGGGACAATCTGCGCGGCCTGTTCCGGCGACGGGAAAAACCGTCCCAGAGCTGAGCCGACACCGACGGATAGAGGCGAAGGGCCGACGATGCATGGACCCGATCCGGACGATCCTCACCCGGTGGAGGGGCATCCACGGGTTGGTTTCCTGAAACCGATCGTCGACCATCCGCAGATCGAAATCGGCGCATACACCTATTACGACGACCCGGCGGGACCGGAACACTTCGTCGAGCGCTGCGTCGGTCATCTCTATCCGTTTCTCGGGGATCGCCTTGTGATTGGGCGCTTCTGCGCCATCGCGGCCGCTGTGTCCTTCGTCATGAACGGTGCGAACCACGCGATGACCGGTATCTCGACCTATCCCTTCAATATCTTCGGCCATGGCTGGGAAGAGGGGTTCGATTTCGCGACCATCCTCGCCGGCATGAAGGGCGACACGATCATCGGCAACGATGTCTGGATCGGCGAGGGCGCGACGATCATGCCGGGTGTGACGATCGGCGATGGTGCGATCGTTGCCGCACGGTCGGTCGTGACCGGGGACGTGCCGGCCTATGGCATCGTCGGTGGCAACCCGGCTCGGGTCATCCGGTTGCGGTTTTGCGAGCCGTCTATCGCGCGGCTGCTGCGGCTTGCCTGGTGGGATTGGCCGATCGACAAGATCACCTGCAATCTCGGTGCGATCCGGGGTGGCGATATCGATGAGCTTGAGAAGGCGCAATGACCATGGCTGACGAAACCGACAAGGCCGAGACACTTCCGGAAGCGGCGGACCCGCGCTTCTTCGCGCGGCCCTGGATCTTCGTGCGCGGCGCCCCGGCGATGAAGTTCTTGCCGCCGGAAGGCCCGCCCGAGATCGCCTTTGCCGGCCGCTCGAATGTCGGCAAATCCTCGCTGATCAACGCGCTGCTCGGCCGCAAGGGGCTGGCCAGAACCTCGAACACGCCCGGACGCACGCAGGAGTTGAATTTCTTCGTGCCGGACGGCTATGGCGGGGAGACGACGGAGCTGCCGCCGATCGCCCTGGTCGACATGCCCGGCTATGGCTACGCCAAGGCGCCGAAGGATCAGGTCGACGCCTGGACGCGGCTGGTGTTTTCCTATCTGCGCGGACGGGTGAGCCTCAAGCGTGTCTTCCTGCTCATCGACGCGCGGCATGGGATCAAGCCCAACGACGCCGAGGTGATGGGGCTCCTCGACAAGGCGGCAGTCTCCTACCAGATCGTCCTGACCAAGATCGACAAAATCAAGGCGCCAGCCGTTCCCAAGCTGGTCGAAGCGACTGCGGCCGCGATCGCCAAACGCCCGGCTGCGTTTCCGCGGATCCTGTCGACATCGTCGGAAAAGGGCGTCGGGCTGGACGATCTCAAGGCCGAGATCCAGTCACTGGCGGACTGAGCGCGAAAGCCCTCAGAACCTCTGGAAGACCATGTCGAGCGCGGCGACGATGGCGTCGTGCTCCAGCGAGAGGTTTTCAACGCGTTCGCCGAGCGCTGTGAGCGGTATGGCGGAGAGGAACTGCGTCGCCATGACCATTTTCATCCCGTCGATCTCGAAGATGGGATTGAGGCGCTTTGCCGGCTTCGGCGCCTGCGCAATCGGGAGAAGCGGAACGACGACCCGCGTGTTGAGGGCATCGAGGATGTCCGCCTGCACATTCAGGACAAGGCCGCGCCCGCCAATCAAAGGGTGAACGTCATGGCGGGCCATCTAAAACAGGCGGTGCCGTGCCAGCGGGGTGCCTTCGGTCTCGACATAGCGATTGGAACTAGCCAGGGCCTCTTCGTTTGCCTCCTGCCATTGTGCGGCATGGACGGCGCGTACGGCCTTTGCGATCCCCTCCTCCGCCGCTTTCGCGAGGTCGATCTTCAGAGCCTTCGCTTCCGCAAAGAGGGTCGGATCGATGGCGAGGCTGGCGGTGTGTGCGGGATTGGGCATGGGCGTCTCCGGGGTCACATAGCGAAGCTAAGCGCCGGATCGAGCGAGAGCAATATGGCGGCGTACTTGTCGGAGCGCCTTTTAAACCAACCATCGACGTGCCGTCAGCCGTCCCTCTTCAGCAGCCGCCTGCGGATATGCGCCTCGATCCGGTCGCAGACGGCGCGATAGGCATCGAGAATCTGTTCGCGGCTGCCGTCAGCCACGGACGGGTCCGGCATTGGCCAGAATTCGACGTCGACCGAGGCGGTGCCCGTGGCGTCGAGGGCGGCGTGGTGCGCCTCCGGCGCCATGGTGACGATCAGGTCGAAATAGCCGTCCTGCAGCTCCTCGAAGCGCTTCGGCCTATAGTCGCCGAGGCTGAGACCTCGTTCGGCCAGCACGATGTCGACGAAGGGGTCGCGCTGCCCGCTGCGGACGCCGGCCGAGGCGATGTAGACCGATGCGGGAAGGATCGAGCGGGCGATCGCCTCGGCGATCGGCGAGCGGATCGCGTTCATGCCGCAGACGAACAAGAGTGACGAGACCGCGACCTTGCCAGAAGGGTCGACCGCTGTCATTGGCCGCCCCCCGCTGTTGCAACAACATGGAATCCGACGTGTCGGGCCACGCAGGATACGCCAGATATTGTGCCGATTGCCGGTTTCGTCCGCGGCGCCATCGTGGGCTCAGTTCCGCCAGTGCAGAACGCAGATCAGCGTGAACAGCCGGCGCGCCGTATCGAGGTCGACGACGATTTTGCCTTTCAGGCGATCCATCAGGGTCTGCGATCCGTCATTGTGGATGCCCCGCCGGCCCATGTCGATCGCCTCGATCTGCTGCGGCGTCGCGCTGCGGATCGCCTCGTAATAGCTGTCGCAGATCAGGAAATAATCCTTGATCACACGGCGGAAAGGCGTGAGCGACAAGATATGCGCGACGATCGGCTCACCGACCTCGTCCCGTACGTCGAAAACCAGGCGCTTGTCGGCGAGCGAGAGCTTGAGCTTGAAGCGGCCGTCCTCGGGAGCGCCGGCCGGATTGAAGACGTTTTCCTCGATGAGATCGAAGATCGCCACCGCACGCTCGTGCTCGACATCTGGCGTTGCCCGGCCGATGGTCTCGTCGAGCTGGATGTCGATGAGCCTGCCGCTCTTCTGGTCGCCGCCGCCGGTCATCGCACGATCAAAGGTTCAGCCGGATCGCCACGGACCGGCCGTGAGCGTCGAGGCCTTCGACACGGGCCAGTTCGATCGCGGCGGGGCCGAGCGTCCGCAACTGCTCCGGCCCGAGCTTGAGGATCGAGGTGCGCTTGACGAAGTCGAGAACCGACAGCCCCGACGAGAAACGGGCCGAGCGAGCGGTCGGCAAGACGTGGTTCGAGCCGCCGACATAGTCGCCGATGACCTCCGGCGTATGGCGGCCGAGAAACACAGCGCCGGCGTTGCGCACCTTGGCGAACAGCGCCTCGGGGTCCTCGACTGCGAGTTCCAGATGCTCGGGCGCGATCCGGTCCGACAGGGCAGGGGCCTCGTCGAGGGATGCCACGCGGATGATGGCGCCATGGTCGCGCCAACTGGCGGCAGCGGTCTCGCCGCGCGACAGAAGCCGCAGCTGCCGCTCGACGGCCGCTTCGACCGCATCGGCGAAATCGCCGTCGTCGGTGATCAGGATCGACTGCGCCGCTGCGTCGTGCTCGGCCTGGCTCAAAAGATCTGCGGCGATCCAGTCCGGATCGTTGGCGCCGTCGGCGATCACCAGAATCTCGGACGGACCGGCGATCATGTCGATGCCGACCGTTCCGAACACCTGGCGCTTGGCGGCGGCGACGTAAGCGTTGCCTGGGCCGACGATCTTGGCGACCGGCGGGATCGTCTGGGTGCCATAGGCGAAGGCCGCGACCGCTTGGGCGCCGCCGAGCCGGTAAATCTCGTCGATGCCGCAGATCTTCGCGGCCGCGAGCACCAGCGGATTCAGCGCGCCCCGCATCGCCGGCACGGTCATGGCGATGCGCTCGACGCCGGCGACCTTGGCGGGAACCGCGTTCATCAACACCGAGGAGGGGTAGCTCGCCTGGCCGCCCGGAACGTAGAGGCCGACCGATTCGACGGCGGTCCAGCGGCTGCCGAGCTCGACGCCGAGCGCGTCGACATAGCGGTCGTCCTGGGGGCGCTGGCGTTCGTGATGGCTGGTAATGCGCTCATGTGCGGTCCGCAGCGCCGCGAGCGTCTCCGGGGCGGTTGCCGCGAAGGCAGCGTCGATCTCGTCCGATTCGACCCGCAATGTCTCCGCCGTCAGATCGAGGCCGTCGAAACGCCGGGTCAGATCGATCAGTGCTGCGTCGCCCTCGGCGCGCACACGAGCGACGATCGCGCGAACCGCGTCATCGACGTCGGCGGCGGATTCGCGTTTTGCGCCGAGCAGCGCCCGGAACTTCGCCTCGAAATCGGCGTCCGTGCTGGTAAGCCTCGACGGCACTGTGGCAATTCCCCTCTTGATCTGCGGCGGCGTGGCGACCGGCGCCGTGCCGAACTGCCTTCGTCAGGCCGACGGATCGGAACGGTCGTGCTCCGGCCGGGCCGATGTGCTCCAGGCACCTCCGACGTCGGCGAGCTGCGCCTCGATCACCTCGACGTCCAGCCTTATCGCGGAGCCGCCGGCGAAGACAAGTTCGACGACCCCGGAGGGGGCATCGGCGGGGGTGAAGCGGATGGCCAGCAGTACGAGCACCTGATCGCCCTCGGTCGCGTCCAGGCCCATCCGCTTGACGCCCCGCACCCGGTCGAAATGCAGGACGGCCCGCCGCCGCTCATATTCGGCCTTGCGGAACAGGCGAAAGCGGGAAATTCCCTCGGCGGTTTCCCAGACGAAGCGGTTCATTTCGACGACGAACTGCTGCTCACCGGCTCGGTAGCGACAGTCCCGCAATGTGACGACGGCATCCTGGCAATAGGCCGACAGGATGGCGAGATCGTCGGTATCGACGGCAAGGAGGCGCAGGCGGTCCATCGTGATGAGCGTTGCTTTCTATCTAAACGGGCGGACTGAACGGGTTACTGCACCGCAAACTAGGCCGGCGGCTCGGAATTGGAATGGTCATCCCGTCGCCCGGTTCACGACGACGTTTCGCGCGATTATTCAAGCCGGAAGCGGCTGCAAAGCCAAAGGCCGACGATGGCGAGCCAGGTCATGAGCCAGATCGGATTGCCGCGACTGAAGAAATAGCTCTCGAAGAAGGAATTCAACAGGGCAAATGCGAGGATCATCAGGAGGAAATCCGCCAGGCGACGGTTTTCCACGGCGGGCTGGGTCGTCAGATAATCCTTGAACGGCAGCAACACCAGCATCCATGCCGCGACCGCGAGTGTCGGCCATCCGCCCCAGATGGCGATGTCCAGATAGCCGTTATGGGCGTTGACGATAAGGCGCGGGTCCCAGGACAGCTCGAACGGGGCCTCGGCCTTGTAGACGACGCCCGTGTTCCAGAAGGTCTCGAAGCCGAAGCCCGTCCATTGATGATGGCCCATCAAGTCGAGGGTGAAGCGCCACAGATCGAGGCGGCCGGTAAAGGTCGTGCCGGGCAGAACCGCCTGCAGCACGATGTCGAGCGCGGGCGAAATTGCCGCTCCCAGCGTCAACAGCGCGGTTACGAGAATGGCAAGGAAAAGAACCGCGATCGGCAGGAGGCGGCCGCCGAATATCCGACCGCCCGTGACGAAAAGGGCAACGAGCGGAACCAGAGCCAGAGTCGTCTTGGAGCCGGTCTTGTAGATGAAGACCGCCGCCAGGACCGCGATGACGAGGCCGGCCCACCGCTCGCCGCAGCGCATGAGGTAGAGCCCGGCGAAAAACAGCATCGCCATGATCGGACCGGCGACGTTCTTGTGGCTGTAGATGCCCCGCCACAAACCGGCATGCTGCGGTTCGAGGCCGTCCGATCCGTGGATCGCCAATCCGGGATAGGCGACAAGCCCCAGATAGGAGAGCCCGAGAACGACGAGCGCGGCGATGGTGAGCGCCAGCCGGAAGTCGCGGATCGAGGGCGGTAGGCTGAGCGCGCCGGTCATGGCGAGCATTGCGGTCAGCGTGAACAGGATCGCGCGGATCGCGGCGCCCGGCGACTCCGATTGCAGAACGGAAAAGGCCAACAGGGCGATCGTCAACAGCCAGACCGGGCGCAGCAGCGAGAGCGCGACCGCGCGGTCGGTGAACAGGAGATGGCCGACGATCGCGACGAGCGCGAGAGCACTGTAGCCGAGTTGATTGACGATATTGCCCTGAACGTCGGTCTCGTATTCCAGCACGAAGGGCGTGAAGGAGACGAGAAGAAACGTCAGGATCGTCGCCGCGAAGACGAGCCGAAGCACCCTGATCGGGTCGTGGACGCCGACGGCGTCAGTTCTGTTCGGGACGACGATATTGTTCATTGACGAGGCCGAATTCGGCGAGCAGGCGGCCGACGGCGACCTGCATGTGGTAGAGCCCGATGACAGGCGACTTGGTGTCGAAGGCCAGCCGTGCAGAGCGGAACGGCGAGGCGGCCAGCAAGGCGGCGCTCTTGGCGAGGCGGCGGAACCGGTCGGTCGTCCCGCCGCGACGGCGGCGTTCGATGATCGAAGAGATCGCGCCATTGCGCAGTGCCCGCGCGTTCAGCCACGAGAATTCGGTGCGCCGGGCTGGCGTCGTCTCATGGACGGGAGCCTCCGTGCACCAGCCGAAGGTGAAACCTTTTTCGCGGCAGCGCGAATAGAAGTCGCTGTCGCCGCCGCCGATGAAGTTGAAGGCAGTATCGAGATAAGGGGCGCCGATCGCCTCCAGGACACGGCGCCGGATCAGGACGTTGCCGGAGGAATAGAGGATCGGCACGGGTCCGGTTCGGGCGTAATGGGGCGTGAACACGGGATGGCGAGCATAGCGCGCCTGTCCATTGCCTTCGAAAATCGGGATCTGCGGGGCGCCGACGATGTCGACGGCAAGGGTCTCGGCCGTCTCCACCAGCCGCGCGATCCAGCTTTTACTGGCAATCTCGTCGTCGTCGATGACCAGAAGATACCGCATCGCCGGGAAGCGCTCGATCGCCGTTTGCCATCCAGCATTGTAGGCCGCGCAATTGCCGCGCTCATGGGCGATCAGGATCAATCCCGGAAGCCGGCCGGTTTCGAACAAGTGCGCGGCGGCGGTCAGTCCCTCGCGGCCTTCGGCATCGTTCTCCATGACGATGACCGCGAACCGCCTTTCGGTCTGCTGGGCGGCGAGCGATTGAAGCGTCTTCAGGAGATGCTCCGGCCGGCGGAAAGTCGGCAGGGTGACGACGACCTCGTACCGCCCGAAATCGAGGTCCGGCGAGATACACTCGATGGTGATGGCGTCGGTCATAGGGCGTCGTTCGATCGGATCGCTTACCGGAAGGCGGGTTGGAGTAGATACCAGAACAAAATCAGAAGAAGATGAACGAAGTCTCGACGCAGCCCTCAAAAATCGCGAAATTCGGTCGCGAGCCCAGCAGAACAAACGAGAAGCTGGCCCCGCGGCGCGCTTTCCGATCCATCCCCATGGCACGCTTGGCCTGCTCCAACACGTCGCGCGGCGATCAAGTCGCCGAAACGTGCCGGCGGCATTAGGGCAATTTCAACGTGCGGCTGCGACAATCGGATTTTCCTGCAATGCGCGGAGTGGTCCGGTCGGAATGCATCTTCTGTTCGTTTCATCGCTCCTGCCCGACGACGATCCATCGACCGGCTTCGAGATCGCGAACCGCGCCATCGTCGCGGCGTACCGCCATCATGGCGTGCGACTGACTTTCGTCGGCTTCCGCCGGCCGGGATCGCGGCCCGCCAGGGCAGACGAAATCTGCCTCGGCGAACTGGCGATCGAAAATTCCGGGGCGTCGACGCTCCGCAAGGCGGCCTGGGTCGGCGCGGCGTTCGCTCGCAACCTGCCGGTCGGAGCCGCGAAAGTGGCCGGGCTTAGCCGCGCCGAGCTTCTCGGCCGTCTGGCCGAAGCGGGGCCGGTGGACGGATATGTGCTCAGTTCCGTGCAAATGCCGGCCGCCTATCCCTTCCTGGCGCGCGAAAAACCGTCGATCTTCATCGCTCACAATGTCGAACATCGCTCCGCCCGCGAAAACGCCCGCAATGCTGGCGGTTTCCACACCCGGCTGCTCTTCGGCCGCGAGGCGGCGCTGCTCGAGCGCGCCGAGGCAACGATCTGCCGGGACGCGGCGGTCGTCCATACGCTGAGCGAAGACGACCGGGACGGGCTCGGCCTTGCCGGATCCGACAAATGCGTGCCGCTGGCGCTGACCGTCGGCCGCCCGAACGTCGCCGACAAGGGCGAACGGGCCCATGATGTCGGACTGATCGGCACCTGGAGCTGGGCGCCGAACCGGGTCGGCCTCGACTGGTTCGTCGACGAAGTCGTGCCGCTGCTTCCTTCCGATATGTCCATCGCAGTGGCCGGGCGCTTCGACGGCCCGCCACCCGCCGCCGCCGCCAATGTCACTTTTCTCGGCCGCGTCGAGGACGCCCAGCGGTTCGTCGGCGCCTCGCGCGTGCTCGCCCTGGCGACCAAGGGCGGCACCGGCGTTCAGTTGAAGACGATCGAAACCTTCGAGGAGGGGATGCCAGCGGTCGCAACGCCGCAAGCCCTGCGCGGCGTCGACAGTGTTCCCGCCAATGTGCGGGTCGCGGATGCGCCGCGGGACTTCGCCGACCGGATCATCGAACTCGTCGCCGCCGAAAGGGCCGGCCAATCGCTTCGCCTCGACGGCGCCGCCTTCGCGCGCGCCCAGGGGGCCGCGCTCGACGCCGGCATCGCCGCCGGCCTGGATCGGTTCGCCAAGGCCATCGATAACCATCAGGCGCTGGTTGCACCGGTTGGCCCCGATGCAGTCGTCCCGCCTCGGCTCGCCAACGGAGTTGCCGGACGATGATGAAAGCGAGCGCCCTTTGGCCGGCGGGTTCCTCGCGAGGCGAAGCCGGCGCGAGCCGTGACATCGCCGGCATCGCGGTCACCGACCGCTCCGGCGTGGCGGTCATCGCGGCGCTCGCCGACGCACTGGCGGCCGGCCGGACCACGCGGCTAGCCTTCCTCAACGCCCATTGCGTCAACATCGCCCGGCGGGACGCAGCCTACAAACGCGCTCTGGAGCGCTTTCTGGTGATCCCCGACGGGATCGGCGTCGATACCGCGGCGCGGATGATCTACGGCAAACCGTTCACCGAGAACCTCAACGGCACCGATTTCCTGCCCCGCCTTCTCGCCTCGCTCGACGGCCGCCTGCGCGTCGCCCTGATCGGGGGCGCGCCGGGCGTCGCCGAGCGCGCGGCGACCCGGCTCGCGGTCGAGATCCCGGCGCATGATTATCTCGTGGTGTCGGACGGGTTCTTCGACCGCAAAGCTTGCGCTGGCGTCCTGGACCACCTCGCCTTGGCCAAGGCCGACATCGTTCTCGTCGCCATGGGCGTTCCCGCCCAGGAACTCTTCATCGCCGATCATCTGGGCGAGCGCTACGGCCGGCTCTTCGTCGGCGTCGGCGCGCTGTTCGACTTTCTCGCCGGCAATGTGGCCCGTGCGCCGCTCGCTATTCGGCGCCTGCGCATGGAATGGGCTTGGCGTCTGGCGCTGGAGCCCGGCAGGATGTGGCGCCGTTATATTCTCGGCAACCCGCTCTTCCTCTTTGGCATTCTGCGCGATCGGTTGCGGCGGGAGCGGGACGATGTCTGATGCCGCGCCACGGCAGGGCGCCGGGAAAGGGCGGCCCATGCCATCGGCGATCGTCACGTCGAGTTATCGCGGCGATTTCGAGCGATGCCGGTTGCTCTGCGAAAGCATCGATCGGCGCGTTGCCGGCTTTACGCGCCACCTGATCCTGGTCGAGGCCGGCGACATCGCGCTGTTCCGGCAACTCGCCGGGCCGAAGCGGGAGATCGTCGACGAGCGCGAGCTGCTGCCGCGTTGGTTGCGCCCGTTCCCGGACCCCTCGTCCTTCGGTCGCCGTCGGATTTGGCTCTCGGCCTACGGCCCACCTCTGCGCGGCTGGCATGTCCAGCAATTGCGGCGGCTGGCGATCGCGGCGGCGATCGAAGAAGAGGTGATGCTCTCCGTTGATTCCGACGTGGTCTTTCTGCGGGAGTTTGACGTCGGCAGCCTGTCGAGCGACGGCAAGGTTCGTTTCTTCCGGCGTAAGGGCGCGGTCGCGACCATCGATTCCGCCGCGCGCGACGAACACCGCGAATGGTCGCGACGGGCCGGCGAATTGCTCGGCATTTCCACGCCACCTTGGACCGATACGGCCTACATCACCACGCTTTTGGCCTGGCGCACCGACACGGTTCGGGACTTTCGACGCCGCGTCGAAGCCCGGATGGGCAAGCCTTGGCTCGCGGCCATCGCGGCCTCGCGCAGCCTGTCGGAATGTACGATCTACGGGCGCTTCGTCGACGAGTGCGAAGATCGGCCCGATCGCCACGCGCCGAGCGACCTGGAGCTGTGTCAGGTCTACTGGAACGGCGCGGCCCTCGGCTCACGCGAACTGACGGATTTCGCCGCGGGGCTGGAGCCGCATCAGGTCGCTGCGGGCATCCAGTCCTTCACCGGCACCGATCCCGATCTCATTCGCCGGGCTGCTGGGCTGGCGTGAGACGCCGCGCCGAGCGCGCGGCGGGTGGGGCGGTCCAGTCGAACGCCGCGTAGGTCGCGGCGGCGGACACGATCCAGAGCACCAGGAACAATCCGTTCAGGCCGAAAATCCAGGTCTCGGTCTGCGGCGCCGCGCGTAGCAGAACGATGAGAAGCGCCGCCTTGATGAGGCCGACGACCGCCAAGATCATCGCCCGTATCCCGGTCCTGCCACGGGCGTAGAGAAGCTCGCTCTCATATTCGACCAGATTGCGGAAGGCCGGCACGAACAGAGCGAGCAGCACCAAAGGCGCGGCCTCGGCGACATTCTTTCCGAGCGCCATCGGGAAGACGTGCAAGACACTGCCGAGAAAGCCGAGGCCGGCGACGGAGACGGCCGCGACGGCGGCCTCGATCCCCCAACGGATTCGCCATTGTGTCAGCCACTCGGGCGTGCGCATCAGCTTCTGGACGATCATCGTGTTGAACGAACGGATCGGCAGGGCGGTGAGATCGATGAGCCGCATCAAGATCGCGTAGATGCCGGCCATCTGCGGCCCGCCGAGCGACAGGACCAGCAGCTTGTCGAGCTCTGACTGGAGATAGAAGATGATTTCGGCGCTGGCGACCGACACGCTGTCCCGCCACCTGGCGAGATAGAGGGCCGGACGCAGGCGCAGGCGCTGACGGGGATAATAGGCGATGATCGCGAAACTTGCCGCAACGGCGTTCGCGCAGGCATAGGCGAGCGCCCATTGCACCAGCGAGCCGTCGCCGATCATCACGAAACCGACGGCGGCCACGGCCCGGATCGCCGAGCCGGCGATGACGATGATCGCCCCGCGCATAAAGCGTCCGAGGCCATTGTTCACGATGACCACGACCTCGAGGGCGCGCCAGAACACGACCTCCGCCAGGACCACGGCGGCGAAGGCGCCGATGCTCATCTCGCCCTTGAAGAATGTGACATAGAAGCCGGCCGCCGCGATCGCGACCAGCGGCAGCGACAGGATAAATGCAACAATCAGTCCGGCGGTGTAGGTTCCCACCAATCGCCGACGGACCGTCGCAACGCGGTAAAGCGGCGAAACGAAGCCGAAGCCGGCGATGCGCGACAGAACGATTCCGGTTGCTGAAGCCGTGGCGAACAGGCCGAAATCGCCAACCGACAGCCCGTTGGCGATGGAGACGAAATAGGCGAGCGACAAGACGAGGCGCCCGGCCGATCCGCCGAGCAACGAGGCGTAGTCCCGCACGAGGTTTAGGTTGCCCTTAAGCCTTTCGATCCAGACTGCGAAACGTTGCATGATCGACAACCTTGGAGCCGAGGGGCAGATGACGATACTTCACCGCCGTCGAGCCGCAAAATCCGCTTTCGCCGTCCCGCAGCGGGACGCGGCGGATGGGTGTTTGTCCAACCTTTCAAATAGCGCGGGAACCTTAACGCGCCGTTCTCTGTTGGCCGCCGGCGCCGGACTGGCGCTGGCGCCGGGGACAGTCGCGCTCGCCCGGGCCGAGCGGCATGGGGCGCCCCGTTCCGGCCCGGTGCCCCTCGGTTGCGCGGTCCAGGCCGAGTATTTCGATGCCGATCCAGCCTACAGAGACGCCGCGGTCGAGTATTTCGACCTGATCATGCCGATGAACGAACTGAAATTCGATCAGATCCGGCCGACCCGCGACAGCTGGAATTTCGAGCCCGCGGACCGGCTGGTGGAGTTTGCCCTTTCCCACGGTCGCTCGACCCGCGGGACCTGCCACGTCTGGTGGAATTCGACGCCGGAATGGGTTGAGCGGATCGAGACGGCAAAGGAAGCGGAAGCGGCGCTCATCGCGCACATCGAACGGGTCGGGGACCGCTACGAGGGCAAGTTGACCGGCTGGGACGTCGTCAACGAGGTGATCTCACACAATCCCATCAGCGAGGGTCCGCTGCGCCGGACCGCGTGGCTCAAGAAGCTCGGGCCGCAGCATATCCCCATCGCCTTCGAGGCGACGGCGCGGGCGGATCCCGGCGCGCGGCTGGTCATCAACGACTACGATCTCGAATTCGCCGGGCCGCGCTACGATGCCCGCCGTCAGGTGATGCTGACGATCGTGCGCCAGCTCCAGGATCGCAACGTGGCCGTCACCGGCGTCGGCATCCAGGGGCATCTTTACGCCGACCGGACGATCGACAAGGACGCACTGGAAGTGTTCCATCGCACGCTTGACGGCTTGGGGGTCGGCCTCTTGGTGACCGAACTGGATGTGATCGACTGGGAGAGCGTGCCCGGTGCCGAGCCCCAGGATGCGACGGCGCAACGCCTGGTGACCGATCTCCTCGATGGAGTCTTTGCCTTCAAGGCGCCGGAATCGGTGATCGTCTGGGGTGTCAGCGACCGCTACAGCTGGGTCTCGGATGTGCTTCCCCGCCCGGACGGGCATCCGAGCCGCCCGTTGCCACTCGACCGGGATATGGCTCCGAAGCGCTGGATGACGCTCTTGCGGCAGCGTTTGAGATCGATCTGACTTTGCGTAAGGGGCCGTTATCGTCCCCGCGTTAACTGTTTCTTGAGCATGAAACCGCATTTTCGACGGATCAGGGCCCGCGACAGACGTCCGGCTCCGGCAATTCGGTGACGCCCATGTTCTCGACATCTTCAGCGACAAATCCGACGGCAAGCGCCCGGTCGCGCTCGCATGTCACGGTCGTTGAGCGTTCTGGACAGGCTTCGCTGATCGACCCCATCTACATCTTCCGCCATGTCTGGTCGTCCAAGCCGCTAATCGTCCTCACAACGTTTCTCGGCATCGCGCTCGCCATTCTACTGGCTCTATCGACACCGAAACTCTACACCGCCGACACCCAGATCCTGGTCGACCCGCGCGACATCAAGGTGGTGCAGAACGAAGTCACCCCGAACGGGCTGCCCAACGAGGCAACCTTGGCGCTGATAGAAAGCCAGATCGCGGTCGTCTACTCGAACAACGTCCTGAACCGGGTGATCGACGAAGCCGGGCTCGAAAGCGACCCGGAATTCAACGGGACGGCCGAAACGTTCTTCGGGTCGATCTTTCCGAACCTGGCGTCCTTCCTCCGTGAGGACGACGCTCAGAGCGGGCGGCAACGGCTCGTGACCGTGAAGAACCTTCGCAAGGCGATGACCGTCACCCGCGACGCCAAGAGCTTCATCATCAATCTTTCGGTCGAGACGAGGGACCCGGAAAAATCCGCCGAGCTGTCGCGTCTGATCGGCGTCACATTCATCGACCAACTCGGGCGCGTGCAGTCGCAGACGGCACGGCGCGCCAGCGACGCGCTGTCTGCGCGTCTGGCTGAACTGCGCCAGACCGTCGCTGAAGCGGAACGGGCCGTCGAGGAATACAAGACGCGGAACAGGCTCGTCGGCGTCGGCGGGCGGCTCGTCGACGACGATTACATCCTGCGCACCAACGACCAGCTTGCCCGCACGCGTGGCGAACTGGCGGCGCTGCGGGTGCGCGCCGAGCAGATGAAAAACGTCGGCATCGACGATGTCGTCAAAGGCTCCTTCCCCGAGGAGTTGACGTCGGAAGCGCTGACCCGGCTGCGCAACACCTATTCCGAACTCGCCCAGCAGGCGGCCGTCCTCAGCACCACGCTCGGGCCTCGTCATCCGCAACGCATGGCCAGCCAGGAGGCGTTGGCCTCGGCGAGGAACGCCATCCGTGCCGAGCTCAACCGTATCGTCGCGGCGGCGCAGACGGATCTGGCCCGCGCCGAGCGCACCGACCGCGATCTGAGCACGCAGATCACCGCATTGAAAACCAAGCAGCTGGAGACCAGCGAATCCTTCGTCAAGCTGCGCGAACTGGAGCGCGAGGTCGAGGCATCGCGCGCGGTTTACGAAGCGTTCCTGCTTCGGGCGCGCGAAACCGGCGAGCAGGAAACCCTGAATACTGCCAATGTCCATGTCATCTCCGAGGCGACACCGCCGCTGGAGCCGTCGAGCTTGTCCCGGCGGACGATGGTCCTTCTTGGCGCGATCCTCGGCTTTCTCGTCGGAATCGGTATCGCCGTCCTCCGCGGCGCGGTGCGGTTCTTCCAGGAAGTGCGGCCGCTCGATCGTGTCGCCTGGGACGGCGCTGGCGTCCCTCTCGGTTTCGAGGCAGCCGGCTATCGCGGGCGCTCGCCCTATTCCCCCGGATATTATCCGTCTGCCGGCTTTTATTCCACTGCTCCCGCCGGCATGGGCGAGGCGCGACAGGCTGACCGCGACGACGCCGCCGTTGTTGGCGGGGTGGGTCTCGCTGACGCAGCCGGGATCCGTCCGGCGGTCTACGCCGAGACGGGGGATATCCGGCGTCCGGTTGACGAGGCCGGTGAACCGAACCGGGACCAGCACGAATCCGACCAGCCGGCCGAAATGAGCCCGCTCGAGGAGGAGCGCGTGGTCAGCGAAGAGGACATGGATCGGCAACCTGCGGGCGACGCTCCGGCTTCGCCCGACGCGGCGGCGGAGCCCGCCCCCGTCAACGGTGAACCGCAGACGAGCGAAGAATTGCGCGACGGTATCCGCGCGCTTGCCGCCGCGAGCCCCGAAATCGGCGATCAGCATAATCTCGTCGAAACGGACGACGCGGAGGTCGAGCGTCTCCAGTTCGACATCGCCGCCGTCAAGCGGCACATCGCTGAAATCCGCGAACGGCGTCAGGTCCACTGAGACGGCGCCCCCGTCCGACCTCCCGAAGCCGCGGGCGCGAACGCTCGCGAATTGATCCTTCCCAAGTCCGATCGCGGCTTTCACGCGCCGAAACGCGGAACGTGTCGACGTGCCGTGTTGCGATCGCCGATGCCCTTGCGTTTCCTCTCAGTCGGGATAGCTTCGAAAGAAGGGCATCCGACCGTGGGAGTGGCCGGATGCAGGGCACCGACGATCGGCGCGCCCGATCGGGACATCAGGGAGGATTTTTCCATGACGCTTTCGCGGTTGGTTCTGGCGTTTGCCGCTTCGACCCTTTTCACCGGCGGCGCCTTCGCCGCCGAGCTGTCACTGGTCTCTGGCTCCGTCGGCAAGGACATCGAGGAATTGCGGGGGCAGCTCGACGATTTCGAGAAGGAATCAGGCCACACAGTCAAGATCGTCGAAATGCCGGCGTCGACCACCGACCAGTTCGGGCAGTATCGCCTGTGGCTGTCGGCCGGCAATGAGGACATCGACGTCTACCGGACCGACGTGATCTGGGCGCCGCAACTGGCCGGCAGTCTCGTCGACCTGACCGAGGCCGCCAAGGACATTGTCGGTCAGCATTTCCCCTCGATGATCGAATCCCAGACCGTCGACGGCAAGCTCGTCGCCTTGCCCATGTATACGGACGCACCAGCGCTCTACTACCGCACCGACCTGTTGGAGAAATATGGCAAGGAGCCGCCCAAGACATGGTCGGAACTCGAAGCCACCGCCAAGGATATCCAGGACAAGGAGCGCGAGGCCGGCAACGGCCAGATGAACGGTTTCGTCTTCCAGGGCGCGCCCTATGAGGGGCTGACCTGTGACGGGCTGGAATGGGTGGCGAGCAACGGCGGCGGGCAGATCGTCTCCCCGGATGGCGAGATCACCATCAACAATCCGAAGGCAGCCGCCGCGCTCGAAAGGGCCAAGGGCTGGGTTGGCACGATCGCCCCCGATGGCGTCCTCGCCTACAAGGAAGAGGAGTCGCGCGGCGTCTGGCAGACCGGCAATGCCGTGTTCATGCGCAACTGGCCCTATGCCTACGCGCTGTCGAACGGCGACGACTCCGCGGTCGCCGGCAAGTTCGACGTGGTGCCGCTCCCAGCCTCGGAAGGTGGTTCGTCGGCGGCCTGTCTCGGCGGCTGGAACCTGGCGGTCTCCAAATACTCGCAGAACCAGGAGGCGGCGATCGATCTCGTCAAGTTCCTGAGCTCGGAAAAGGCGCAGAAGCAGCGTGCCGTCAATCAGTCGCGCCTGCCGACGATCCCGACGCTGTACGACGATGCGGAGATCGCCGAGAAGCAGCCGATCGTCACAGAATGGAAGGAAGTCGTGACCAACGCCGTCCCGCGTCCCTCGGCACCGACCAAGCGCCAGTACAACGAGGTCTCGAAGGAGTTCTGGACGGCCGTCAACGAGACCCTCTCCGGCCGGGGCTCTGCCGCCGACAATCTCGATCAGCTCGAAAAGCGCCTGCGCCGGCTGAAGCGCAGCGCCTGGGAGTGAGATTCCGCCCAAGCTGCTTGGGTGGAGGAGGCTAGGAAGCGCCTTTTCCTGCGAACGGCATCCGGCGGGCATAGACCGCGAAGCGGCGGCCGGCGGACCAGATCGAAAGTCCATTGGGAGGGACGACGATGGCCAATGTCTCGCTGGGCGTGCCGCCGACAGGCAGGGCGATCGCGGCCGAGGAGCAGGAAGCGGCGGGCCGCTCCGATCTCTCCCGCCAGCGGCTGAAGTCGGCCTGGCTGTTTCTGACCCCGATGCTCGTCGTGCTGGCCCTCGTCGCCGGCTGGCCGCTGCTCCAAACGATCTGGTTCTCCTTTACCGATGCCAGCCTCGACAACATCGCGGGGGCCGAGTTCGTCGGATTCCGGAACTATTGGGAATATGTCGATTACGGCGATGGGGAGGGCGAATATTTCGGCCTCCTGTTCGATCCGCAATGGTGGAACTCGGTCTGGAACACAGTCTACTATTCGGTGATCTCGGTTTCGATCGAAACCGTGCTGGGGCTCGCCTTCGCCCTCGTTCTCAACGCCGAGTTCAAGGGGCGCGCCCTGGTGCGCGCGGCGGTCCTCATCCCCTGGGCGATCCCGACGATCGTCTCGGCGAAGATGTGGGCCTGGATGATGAACGACCAGTTCGGCATCCTCAACGACATGCTGATGACGATCGGCGTCCTGTCCGCCCCGGTTGCCTGGACGGCGACGCCCGAGACAGCGATGTGGGCGGTGATCATCGTCGATGTGTGGAAGACAACGCCCTTCATGGCGCTGCTGATCCTCGCCGGCCTGCAGATGGTTCCGGGCGACGTCTACGAGGCCGCCAAGATCGACGGCATCCATCCGGTCAAGGTGTTCTGGAAGGTGACGCTGCCGCTGATCCGGCCGGCGATCCTCGTCGCCGTCATCTTTCGCGCGCTGGATGCGCTGCGTGTCTTCGACCTCATCTACGTGCTGACGCCGAACAATACCGATACCAAGACGATGTCGGTCTTCGCCCAGGAAAACCTCTTCCAGTTCGACAAGTTCGCCTATGGATCGGCGGCCTCGACGCTGTTGTTCCTGGTGATCGCCTTCATCACCCTGTTCTACATCAAGGTCGCCAGACTGGATCTCGGGGGAGGACGCTGACATGCCGGTCGTCATCAAGCGCACCGCCTTTTACGCCCTCGTCGTCGCCATCGTCCTGTTCTCGATCTTCCCGTTCTATTACGCGATCCTGACCAGCTTCAAATCCGGTACCGCACTGTTCCGGGTGAACTATTTCCCGACGGATTTCTCGCTGGTGAACTATCGCGGCATCTTCGCGAGCGGCGAGTTTCCGACCAACATCCTCAATTCTGTCATCGTCGCCTCGGTCGTCGTGGCGATCTCGCTGTCCCTCGCGGTGACGGCCGCCTATGCGCTGTCGCGGATCAATTTTCGCGGACGCGGGCTGTTGCTTTTGACCATCCTCGCCGTCTCGATGTTCCCGCAGATCGCCGTGCTCGCCGGGCTGTTCGAGATGGTCCGCGTCACCGGCCTCTACAACACGCTGTTCTCGCTGATCTTCGCCTATATGATTTTCACCCTGCCGTTCACCGTCTGGGTGCTGACGACCTTCATGCGCGACCTGCCGATCGAGATCGAGGAGGCGGCGATCGTCGACGGCGCCTCGCCCTTCACCATCGTTGTCAAAGTGTTCCTGCCGCTGATGTGGCCGGCGCTGGTGACCACCGGGCTGCTCGCCTTCATCGCGGCGTGGAACGAGTTCCTGTTCGCGCTGACCTTCGTGTCCAACAACGACACGCGCACCGTGCCGGTGGCGATCGCGCTCTTATCGGGCGCCTCCGAGCAGGAAATTCCCTGGGGCACGATCATGGCGGCCTCCGTCGTGGTGACGGTGCCGCTGATCGTCCTGGTGCTGGTTTTCCAGCGCAAGATCATTTCCGGCCTGACCGCCGGCGGAGTGAAAGGCTGACATGCGGACGACGCGGCAGACTGACGATGCTTCCATGACGACCGATTGCGCGGATGCCTCGCCGAGAGCCGCCACGGCGGATCGCGACTGGTGGCGCGGCGCGGTGCTCTACCAGATCTATCCGCGCTCTTTCCAGGACTCCGACGGCGACGGCATCGGCGATCTTCCTGGCATCACCCGCCGGCTGGCCTATGTCGCCTCGCTCGGGGTCGACGGCATCTGGCTGTCGCCCTTCATGACCTCGCCGATGAAGGATTTCGGCTACGACATCTCCGACTATCGCGACGTCGATCCGCTGTTCGGAACGCTTGCGGATTTCGACGCGCTCGTCGCCGAGGCGCACCGGCTAGGTTTGAAGGTGGTGATCGATCAGGTGCTGTCGCACACCTCCGACCGCCACCCCTGGTTCGTCGAAAGCCGCCTGAGCCACGACAATTTCAAGGCGGATTGGTATGTCTGGGCCGATCCCAAGCCTGACGGAACCCCGCCGACCAACTGGCTGTCGGTGTTCGGCGGCTCGTCCTGGGAGTGGGACTCCAAGCGCCGGCAATACTACCTGCACAATTTTCTCGCCTCACAGCCCGATCTCAACTTCCACAACCTGGATGTGCGGGCGGCGCTGCTCTCCGACGTCCGCTTCTGGCTCGATCGTGGGGTCGACGGGTTTCGGCTCGATACGGCGAATTTCTACTTCCACGATCGCGAATTGCGGGACAATCCGCCGCTCGAGGCCGCGCTCCAGTCCGAGGTGATGGCCTCGCGCAACCAGCCCTACAATTGGCAGGCGCATATCTACGACAAGAATCGGCCGGAAAACCTCACCTTCCTGAGGGAGTTCCGGGCGTTGCTCGACGAATATCCGGCCGCCACCTCGGTTGGCGAGGTCGGCGAGCGCATCCACGGCGCCGAGTTGATGGGCGAATACACCGCCGGCGGCGACAAGCTGCATATGTGCTACGCCTTCGACTTCCTGTCGGGCCGGATGCCGGCGGTCGCCGATCTGACGGGCACGCTGCGGCGCTTCGAGGCGGCCGCGGCCGACGGCTGGGCCTGCTGGGCGTTTTCCAACCACGATGTCGAGCGGCACGCGACGCGCTGGGCCGAGGATCACCACGAGGCCGACAAGGTTCTGCGGCTGGCGGCCGGCGTCCTGTTGACGCTGCGCGGCTCGATCTGTCTCTACCAGGGCGAGGAACTGGGGCTGGTCGAGGCCGACATCGCCTATGAGGATCTGGTCGATCCCTACGGCATCAATTTCTGGCCGGAAGTGAAGGGGCGCGACGGCTGCCGCACGCCGATGGTCTGGGAGGCGGACGCGACCAATGCCGGTTTTTCGACCGGCAGGCCTTGGCTGCCCGTAGCCGCCGGGCACAAGGACCGCGCCGTCGATGTGATGGAGGCGGAGCCGGACTCGCTGCTCGACTTCTACCGGGAGTTCCTGCGCTTCCGGCGTGCCCATCCGGCGTTCGCCAAGGGTACGATAACGTTTCTGCCGTCGCCGCCGACGGTTCTGGCGTTCACGCGCGAGCATGACGGGGAGCGGCTCGTCTGCGCGTTCAATTTCGACGCCGATGCGACGCATTTCGATCTGCCGGTAGGCAGCGTTCCGACCGCGCTGTCCGGATATGGATTTTCAGGTGAGGCCGATGGGGCGACGATTCGCCTCGGCGGCTTCGACGGTTTTATCGGCAGGCTGTGAGGCAAGCGCGCGCGGCTGGAAGGGAGACAGGACCATGGCGAACCTCAAGCTGACCGGTATCAGAAAGGCCTACGGACAGGTGCAGGTCCTGCACGGTATCGACCTCGATATCGAGCCGGGCGAGTTCATCGTCTTCGTCGGCCCGTCCGGCTGCGGCAAATCCACCCTTTTGCGGGTGATCGCCGGTCTCGAGGACATCACCGGCGGAACGCTCGAGATCGACGGCGAGGTCGTCAATGGCCGGACCCCGAAGGAGCGCGGCATCGCCATGGTGTTCCAGTCCTACGCGCTCTATCCGCACATGAATGTCTACGACAACATGGCATTCGGCCTGAAACTGGAGAAAAACAACTCCAAGCAGGAGGTCGACCAGCGGGTTCGCGAGGCGGCGCAGATCCTGCAGATCGAGTCCTATCTCGACCGCCTGCCCAAGGCGCTTTCCGGCGGCCAGCGCCAGCGCGTCGCCATCGGGCGGGCGATCACCCGCAATCCGAAGGTGTTCCTGTTCGACGAGCCCTTGTCCAACCTCGACGCGGCGCTGCGTGTCCAGACCCGGATCGAGATCGCCCGGCTGCACGAGCGCATGGCCGGCACGACGATGGTCTACGTCACCCACGATCAGGTCGAGGCGATGACCCTCGCCGACAAGATCGTGGTTCTCAACCAGGGCCATGTCGAGCAGGTCGGATCACCGATGGAGCTCTACAATCGGCCGGACAATCTCTTCGTCGCCCGCTTCCTCGGCTCGCCCTCGATGAACATCCTGCCGGCGACGATCGAAGCGACGGGGCAGCAAACCCGGGTGCTGCTGACGGGCGGGCGCTCGGTGACACTGCCGATCGCCTCTCCACCCGACGCAATTGGACGCCCGGCCCATCTCGGCATCCGGCCGGAGAACCTCGTTTTATCCGACAGTCCGGACGCGCCGTTCAGCGGCGAGGTCATGCTGACGGAGTCGCTCGGCGAGGTCACGCTGGTCTATGTCGACATCGGTCGCACCGACGAGCCCTTCGTCGTCAAGCTGCCGGGGGAAGTGACGATCGCGCGGGGGACCACGGTGGCGTTGACGGCCGACCCCGACGCGATGCGGCTGTTCGGCGAAGACGGCAAGGCGATGCGAACGGCGCCGCAGCGCGTCGCCGCCTGACGGACTGACAAGGGACACCGCCGAAAGCGGCGATCCCGGTTTGCGTCAGAAGACGCTGGCGCCGTTGTCGGCGGTGCCGACCGCTGCCCGGAAGGCTCCGAACAACTCGCGCCCCAGCCCGTATTCGTTGCCGGATAAATCCGGCTTCGCCAACTCACGGGCGTCGAATTCCGCCGCGTCGACCAGGATTTCAAGCGTGCCGTTTTCGCCGTCGAGCCGAATCATGTCGCCTTCCTGGATCCGGGCGATGGCGCCGCCGGCCTTGGCTTCCGGCGTGACATGGATCGCCGCCGGCACCTTGCCCGAGGCGCCCGACATCCGGCCGTCCGTCACCAGCGCGACCTTGTGGCCACGATCCAAAAGCACGCCGAGAAGCGGCGTCAGCTTGTGCAGTTCCGGCATGCCGTTCGCCTGCGGTCCTTGGAAGCGGACCACGGCGATGAAATCCTGATTGAGGTCCCCGGCGTCGAATGCCGCCTTCAGATCGTTCTGATCGTGGAAGATTTTCGCAGGCGCCTCGACGAGGCGGCGCTCGGGCTTGACCGCCGAAACCTTGATCACGGCCTTGCCCATGTTGCCGGTCAGCATCCGCACGCCACCATTCGATGAAAACGGTTGATCGGGGGTGGTCAGCACCTTCGGGTCGCCGCTCTCCTTCGTTGCCGCCACCCGCGTCACGGATTGCCCATCGTCGGCGAGCCGAGCCTCGACCGCGTAGGCGCTCAAGCCGTGGCCCCAGGCGGTGCGGACGTCCTCGTGCAGCAGCCCCCGACCAAGGAGCTCGCGGATCAGGAATCCCATGCCGCCGGCGGCCTGGAAGTGGTTCACGTCGGCGAGGCCGTTCGGGTAGACCCGCGTCAGCAGCGGCGTTGCATCCGAGAGGTCGGAAATGTCCTGCCAGGTGAGCTTGATCCCGGCCGCCGCCGCCATCGCGACGAGATGCATGGTGTGGTTGGTGGAGCCGCCGGTGGCATGCAGGCCGACGACGCCGTTGACCACGGCGCGCTCGTCGACGACCAGCCCGGCCGGCGTGTATTCGTTGCCGAGCGCGGTGATGGCAAGCGCCCGCTTGGTCGCCTCCTTCGTCAAAGCATCGCGCAGCGGCGTGTTCGGGTTGATGAAGGAGGAGCCCGGCGTGTGCAGACCCATGATCTCCATCAGCATCTGGTTGGAGTTCGCGGTGCCGTAGAAGGTGCAGGTGCCGGGTCCATGGTAAGATCGGGACTCGGCCTCGAGCAGCTCGTCGCGGCCGACCTTGCCTTCCGCATAGAGCTGGCGGATGCGGCTCTTCTCGTCGTTCGGAAGCCCGGTTGTCATCGGCCCGGCCGGGACGAAGATCGCCGGCAGATGGCCGAAGGTCAGCGCCGCGATGGTCAGGCCCGGCACGATCTTGTCGCAGACGCCGAGATAGACGGCCGCGTCGAACATGTCGTGGGAGAGACCGACCGCCGCCGCCATGGCGATCACGTCGCGCGAGAACAGCGACAGCTCCATGCCGCCCTGTCCCTGGGTCACGCCGTCGCACATCGCCGGAACGCCGGAGGCGACCTGCGCGGTGGCGCCCATTTCGCGCGCCGCCTCGCGGATCAGTTCCGGATAACGTTCGAACGGTTGATGGGCCGAGAGCATGTCGTTATAGGCCGTGACGATGCCGAGATTGGGCGTCTGGCCGCCGGCAAGGCGGTCCTTGTCCACCGGACCGCAAGCGGCGAAGCCGTGGGCAAGATTGCCGCAGGACAGTGTCGAGCGCTTCGGCCCCTCGGCGCCCTTGGCGGTAATGCGCGCGACGTAGGCTTCGCGGGTCGACGCCGAGCGCTCGCGAATGCGATCGGTGATGGCTTCGATGCGAGGATCTGCGGTCATGGTCTCGACCTTCTTGGCAGGAGGAAGTCAGGGCGCCCAGAATACGTTCAGCGGCTCGGTCCGCCGCGCCCGCAGCACCGCACGAACCGGGAGGTCCATTGCCGCGCCGTCCTTGAGCGCCGTCTCATAGACAGCCAGCTTTTCCTCACCTTCGATATGGAGAGCGAGGAGGCGCGCGTCGACCAGCAGCGGCAGCGTCAGCGTCACGCGCGGTTCGCCGGCCCCCGGCGCGCGGATCGCGACGACCGGCTCGTTCGTCGCCATGTCGATCGCCTGGGCCAGATTGTCGGCGTCGGGGAAGAACGAGGCGGTATGGCCGTCGGCACCCATGCCGAGGATCGCCGCATCGAAGGGACGGGCCAGCCGCTGGAACCGCTCGCCGAGGTCGGTCAGCGCGTCTTCGGGCGTCGGCGCATCCATGTAGAGCGGCACGAAGCGCGCCTGCGCCGCGCCGTTCTTGAGCAGGTGTCGGCGTAGCATGGCCGCGTTCGACCGCTCGTTGGTTTCCGGAACCCAGCGCTCGTCGACCAGCGTGACGCGGACATTGCGCCAATCGATGTCGGCCTCGGCCAGGCGCTCGAAGAAACGCGTCGGCGTCGAGCCGCCGGAGACCGCCAGCGTCGCCGAGCCGCGCGTGGCGATCGCTCCAGCGAGCACGGCGGCGACGCCGGTGGCCAGCGCTTCGGCGAGCGCCTCGCGCGTTTGATAGCGATGCAGGACGGGAGTGGGGATCATCGCATCCATCAATAGGGCTCGTGCCAGGTGCGCCCGTCGCGTTCGATCAGCGCGACGCCGGAGGACGGCCCCCATGTGCCGGCGGTGTAACCCTGCGGCTTCATGCCCTTCTCCTCCCAGGCATCGAGGATCGGGTCGACCCACTTCCAGGCGGCCTCGACCTCGTCGCGTCGCATGAACAGCGTCTGGTTGCCGCGAATGACGTCCATCAGCAACCGTTCGTAGGCGTCAGGATTGCGCACACGGAACGACTCGGCAAAGCTCATGTCGAGCGGCACATGGCGTAGCCGCATGCCGCCCGGGCCAGGGTCCTTGATCATCAGCCATTGCTTGACGCCCTCGTTGGGCTGCAGGCGCATGACCAGCTGGTTCTGGACGATATTGCCGGCGGCTCCGGCGAAGATCGAATGCGGGATCGGCCGGAAGGTGACGACGATCTCCGACATGCGTTCCGAGAGCCGCTTGCCGGTGCGCAGATAGAACGGCACGCCGGCCCAGCGCCAATTGTTGATCTCGGCCTTGATCGCGACGAAGGTTTCGGTGTTGCTCTCGCCATTGCCGAGATCGTCGAGATAGCTCTTGACCGCGGCCCCGTCCGAAGCGCCCGCCTTGTACTGGCCCCGCACGGTGCGGCTTTCGACATTCGAGGCGTCGATCGGGCGCAGCGCGCGCAACACCTTCAGCTTTTCGTCGCGCAGCGCGTCGGCATCGAGGGCCGCCGGCGGCTCCAGCGCGACCAGGCACATCAGCTGGACGATATGGTTCTGCACCATGTCCCGCAACGCGCCCGACTTGTCGTAATAGCCGGCGCGGCCTTCCAGCCCGACCGATTCGGCGACGGTGATCTGCACATGGTCGATATGCGCCGAATTCCAGATCGGCTCGTATAGGGCGTTGGCGAACCGCAGCACCATCAGGTTCTGCACGGTTTCCTTGCCGAGATAGTGGTCGATGCGGAAGACCTGCTCCTCGGTGAAATGATCGGCGATAATCTGGTTGAGTTCGCAGGCTGATTTGAGATCGCGACCGACCGGCTTCTCGATGACGAGCCGCATGTTCGAACTCGACAGGCCCTTTTCGCCGATCTGCCTGGCGAAATCGGCGAACAGCGAAGGACCGACCGCCAGATAAAAGGCGCGAATGCGGTCTTCGCCCGCCTCGTCGAGCAGGGCGCGCAATTCGTCCCAGCCTTCGTCGGCGCGCGCGTCGACCTTGCGGTAGTGGAGCCGCGACAGGAAGCGGTCGACCGATACCTGATGCATGTCGGCTGCGTCGACGTGCTTGGCGAGGGCCTGGCGGGCGAAGGCGCGGTAATCCTCGTCGGATATCTCGCTGCGGGACGCGCCAATGATGCGCGAGGCGTCGGGTATCTGGCCATCATGATCGCGATGGTAAAGGGCCGGCAGCAACTTGCGCTCGGCAAGGTCACCATTGCCGCCGAAAACGACATAGTCGAATGGCTCGACGGGTATGATCTGGCTGGACATCGCTCGTCTTTCTGTCGCGGAGGGCCGACATCGGCCGCGCACGCGATCTGCTTAGTCTAATCGATTGAATTTTTCCATACCCCGGAAAAATTCAATCCCCGTCTTATTGGCGCGCGCTCATCGCTCATCGCTCATCGCTCATCGCTCATCGCTCCTCGCTCGTCCTTGCGACGCGCGGCGGCGCGCGCGATCGCCTCCACCACCTCATGTCCGGCAAATGGCTTGCGGATAGCCTCGACTTCGGGAGGGTTGTCTTCGGGCAATTCCAGTCGCTCCCCGTAGCCGGTGACGAAGACGAAGGGGATGTTCTTGCGGTTGAGCGGTCCGATCAGGGAAAAGCTGGTTTCAGCGCCGAGATTGACGTCGAGCAGCGCCACATCGAAAGTCTCGCTCTCGATGAGCTGGCGGGCCTCGGCAAGGTTGGCGGCCGTGAAGACCCTCTCCATGCCATTGTCGAGCAGCAATTGCTCGGTGTCGAGCGCAATGATGACGCTGTCCTCGACGATCAGGCAACTCAAGCCGTCCAACGTCACGGTCCCGCTCGTCGGGGCCGTTTTCGACTGTGGTGTCGCCTCGCTCGGGGTTTTCCGGTCGCCACTGTCCAGGTGGAAGGCCGAAGCCGGGAACAGGAAGCGTGCGGTCAGACCTGACTCTGGGTAAGCTACCTCGGCCTCGCCGCCGAGATCGTGGGGAATCGCGCGCTCGATGATCGTCGAGCCGAAGCCGCGGCGCGTGGGCGGCGAGACCACCGGCCCCTCGCTCTCGTGCCAGCGAAGCTCGCATGAGCCATCTGCCGCGATCGTCCAGCCGGCGCGCACGATCCCTTTCGTATCGGAGAGTGCGCCGTATTTCGCCGAATTGGTCACCATTTCGTGGAACACCAGCGCCAGGGTGGAAAAGGCATTCGCCTCGATAAAGATATCCGGCCCCTCGAGATGAACGCGACCGGCGTTCCGCCCGACATAGGCCTGCACTTCGGTCTGGATGATGTCGCCCAGTCTTTGGGCGACGTAGGTTTGGCGGGTGATCTGGTCGTGGGCCCGCGCCAGCGCCTGGATGCGCCCGCCAATGATGCCGCCGAACTCCTCGACCGAAGCGGCTCCCGCCTGGCTTTGCCCGACCAAGGCGCGGATCAGGCTGAGAATGTTGCGAACCCGATGGTTGAGTTCGGCGATGACGAATTCCTGATGTTGGGTCGCAACGTCGCGGTGGCGCTCGTTTTCCTCGTTGAAATGCAACAGCACTTCCAGAAGTGAAACCCGCAGAGCCTCCGCCCGCTTCAGCTCCGACTCCGTCCAGCTACTACTCCTGCCGACCACCGACTCCTTCCAGACCTCGAAGCTCTCGCGTGGGGTCAGCCTTGGCCCGTTCGGCCCCATCACAGTCTGCTTCTTGGTGGGATTGCCGGCCCAACTGACGGTCTGGACGATCTCCTTGCGGAAGAAAAGAAGATAATCCCGCGGTCTGCGGGAAAGCGGGATCGCCAGCATGCCGGCTGCCCGATCTGTAAAAGCGGCGGCGTCCGGAGAGACCTCGCCCAGCCGGTCGCTCGCATAGACCTTGCTGGCGGAGGCACGATTGAGGAATCGCGCGAGTTGGGCGATCTCCTGCTGGTTTGGGCACTGACCGAAGGCTCGGGCCTCGTCCTCCGCCCAGACCGCCAGCCCGTCGCAGGCGATGAAGTCGCGCCACTCGTCGGCATGGTCGGCGAGCGTCGTGATCGAGGGCGTCGTCGCGACGAGTTTGCCGATGTAGCGATCGTGGAGATTGCGCGCGGCCTCGTCGGCCTCACGCCGCTCCCTGTGAATCCGGCCCTCGATAACGAAGGAGGCCATCTGGCCAAAGAGTTCGATGGCGCTTCGCAACTCCATGGGCAGGTGCCGCGCCGCGTAGTGATGCAGCGCGAACAGGCCCCACAGCTTGCCGTCGATCACGATCGAGATCGACATGGAGGCCGAAATCCCCATGTTCTTCAGGTATTCGACGTGGATCGGCGAAACTGCCCGCAGCAACGAGAGCGAAAGATCCAGCGGTCGCCCCTCGGGGCTGAGGGCGGGCGTGATCGCAACCGGTTCGGCATCGACATTGGCGATGATGCGGATCTGATTACGGATATAAAGCGCGCGCGCCTGCTGCGGAATATCGCTTGCCGGATAATGGAGGCCGAGAAACGTCTCGTAGCCGCCACGCACTGATTCGGCGATGACAGCACCGGCACCGTCATCATGAAATCGATACAGCATGACCCGGTCGAACCCGGTCACGGCCCGCAATTGTCGTACGCATTCGCGATAGAGCGTTTCCAGATCGGGCGCTTTCTGGATGCGCAGTATCATTGCTTTGACGAGGGCGCCGGAATCGGCCGAGCGTCGCGCGGAGGCCGGCTCCATCTCCAACACGATTGAATCGCCTGATCGGTGGATGGCGACATCGAAATACTGGCCGTTCTCAAACACATCGATCGCGAAGAGTCGCTCCGAGCCGTCATTGTTCGACAGCACTTGCAGGCGTCCCCGCACCGCGTGCATCGTCGATGCTGGCAAGATGGTGACGAGCGGCACGCCGAGAAGCTCGTCCGCCGATTTGCCGACAAAATCGCCGATATTGACCGACGCGTGCCGGACCATCCAGTCGGCGGTGGCCGCGATCAGAAAGCCGAATTCCTGGATGCGACCCAGCAGATGAATGGGCTCGCGATCGCAGTTCGACAGATCGACCTGAAACGGAACAGCGGCGTCGGTGGTCACGATGGGACGTTCCCGTCTTTGGATGGGTGTGGGAAGCCGGCGAGGGCGGCCTCGAATAAGGCGAAAGCGGCATTCGCGGCTGCAAGCGCGCGGGCGCGATGGGGCGCGGCGTATATAGCGACCGACAGGTCGTCCATCCGGTCCCGGAAACCGTCGGCGAGTGCCGCCGCCTCCAGATAGGCGGTCGAAACTCCCGGCCATCGCCGGGCATTCCCGCGTGCCAGGAAATCGCGATGGATGAACCGGGCTCCGAGCCGCGACCCATCGAGCACATAGGCAATGCCCGCCGCCTCCGGGAGCCCGACGGGGCGAACGGGGAAGGGGATAGTGGCGGCCGGATGCAATCCCATTTGCCGCATGTCCGATGCCAGCGCCGGCAGCAGGATCGTCCGCAAGTTCGAGCCGATCGTCGCGTCGAGCCCCGCATGTCCGTAGAGAAGCGGTTCCAGGGCCGAATGCGCCGCATGGTTCATGGCGATAAAACGCTGATAGAGGCCCGGGCCCGAGGCTTCGGTCATGCCCTCGAAAATCCGGTCGAGGGCAGCATGGCGATCTGTGGTTCCGGAGCGCAGCAATTGTCTCAACGAAGGGGCCGACGATCGTCCGTCGGATGGTCCGTCCAGGGGGCTTGCGAGCGCGGCATCAGTCATGTTGCATTCGGGTATCGTCCGGCTGGGATTGAGCTTACGGCGGCGTAACGTCAACCCTAGCCGCAAACGCAGAGGCGCGGCAATTGTTGTCCCGTCCCGCGCCGCCTATGGCGCGTCCCGGCGGTGGCGCTGTACACGCCCGCCGAGGCCGTCTGGCGTTGTTACCGCTTGCCAAGCCGTAGATGGCGTGGCCAGCCTCGCGCCGACGCCGGAACTGCGTCCCAAAAAACCAAAGGGCCACCTTCCGGCGGCCCAGCGGCACGTCTTGTCAGGTGGGCTGACTCAGCTGACGTAAGCGGCCCGGTCCGCATTTGTCTCCAGCAACGCAGCCCTCAGCTTCTCCAGCGCCCGCGTCTCGATCTGCCGCACCCGCTCCTTGGAAATTCCGAGCTTGAGGCCGAGCGCTTCCAGCGTGGCACCATCATCCTGCAGGCGGCGCTCGCGAATAATCTTCAACTCACGGTCGGACAGGACATTCAGGGCGCTGTTCAGCCAGGTGACGCGGCGCTCGTCGTCGATCGAGTCGGAAACCATTTGATCGGGCAGGGGGTCGTTGGACACCAGGAAGTCCTGCCGATCGGCGCTGCCCGACTCGTCCTCCATCAACGGCGCGTTGAGTGAGGAATCCGGCCCGGAGAGGCGGGAATCCATCAAGGCCACGTCGCCTTCCGAAACCTTCAGCGCCGTCGCGATCTCGCGGTACATGGCCACGCCGGTCAGGCTCTCGGAGCCTTGGCTCAACCGTGCGCGCAACCGGCGAAGGTTGAAGAAGAGCGCCTTTTGCGCCGACGAGGTGCCGCCACGGACGATCGACCAGTTGCGCAGGATGTAGTCCTGGATCGAGGCGCGGATCCACCATGTGGCATAGGTCGAAAACCGGACCTCGCGTTCTGGCTCGAAGCGCGCGGCCGCCTCCAGGAGGCCGACATGGCCTTCCTGGATGAGGTCGCTCATGGCGAGTCCGAAGTGCCGAAATTTCGAGGCCATGGAGATGACCAGCCGCATGTGGGCGGACGTAATCTTGTGAAGCGCTTCCTGATCGTGCTGCTCTTTCCAGCGGACCGCGAGCTCGTACTCTTCCTCCCGTTGGAGGTAGGGCGCGGACATCGCTGCGCGGATCAAGGTGCGGCCAGCGGATTGGGATTTCATTTTCTACCCTCCAGTCAAGCATTCGAGGCTTTTGAGCCTGTTGCGCGAAGCTGTTTGGGAATCCGCGCCTGGTCTGTGCAAAACGCACATCACCCGCAAACGTTCCCGGAGGGGAAAACTTTTTAGGGGAATGTAGAGGGGAAAGGTCTGAGGGCAAGATCACGCGCGATCCGAGGTCGCAAATCGTGATGAGCCTCAATCCATCATGCGCAATCGGGCGGTCGCTGGCAAGCCGCCATCACGAAAATCTTCCTTCCGGGCGACAACGGACCACGCAGCCGGCTTGTCGAAGGCGCGGGCCGAGCCGCGCGAACGAATGAGGCCGGCCCTCTGTTCGAGCGGCCGGCCTCATTGGATGTCGGACAGGAGCCTGACGGCGCAACTTTCGTTGTGCCGAGATCAGGCCAATCGATCGCGTGTCAGGCGGCTTTTACCTGTTCGGTCTCACTGTTGTCGGTCGCTGGCGTGGCCGCCGTGGCCTCTTCATTGGCGTCGGAAACGGCCTCGCTCGCTTCGGCTTCGGCTTCCGCTTCCGCCTTGCTGAGACGCTTCGGACCCTTATTGAGGTTGGTCTCGATCAGGCGAACCGCTTCCGTCTCGGACACCTCGTTGACGGCGGCGAGTTCGCGCGCCATCCGGCCGAGCGCAGCCTCGTAGAGCTGGCGTTCGGAGTAGGACTGCTCCGGCTGGCTCTCCGCGCGGTAAAGATCACGCACCACTTCGGCGATCTGAATCAAATCGCCGGAATTGATCTTCGCATCGTATTCCTGGGCACGACGGCTCCACATGGTCTTCTTGACCCGGGCGCGTCCCTGCACGACCTTCAGCGAACGCTCAACGAAATCCGTCTCGGAGAGTTTGCGCATGCCCACAGACTCGGCCTTGGCGACCGGCACCTTCAGGCGCATCTTGTCCTTCTCGAAGTCGATGACGAACAGCTCGAGCTTCATGCCCGCGACTTCCTGTTCCTCGATTGCGACGATCTGGCCCACGCCGTGAGCCGGATAGACGATGCTCTCGCCGGTCTTGAAGCCCTGGCGGGTTAATGTCTTCTTCTGACTGCTCATACGCTTTTTATAACTCCCTGTTGTGCCTGGCCACGCCAGCGGCTAGACACGGGTGACGACGCTGGCGCCGCCGATTGCACGGGTCCCTCGGAAACCGATCGGACCGCAGTCGTTGGGTTCAGGCCGTTCGCATCCTCACGGGTTCCGCGCAAACCATCCGGTGTTGCGCAGCCGTGGTGTTCAAGAGGATGAGGGAGCGACCTTTCGGAAAGACCCACGGGGCGAGATGGCGTGGCCTCGCGGCCACAACGCCCGACTGTTTTTCCACACTACACTGTTCTGGCGAAAAATTCAAGATTTTTGGGCGTTTAAGCGTTCTTCGTGCGGCGCAGCATTCGCACCGCCTGCGAATCAGGCGAATCGTTCCGCCGCCCGTGACCGGCCGTGCTCTCCTGTGCCCCCGATGCCTCGGCATTTTAAGTCGGCCTGAGCAGCAGTAGCGTGTAAATATCCGCCCCTTTGGCCGGCGGCATCTTTATCGGGCAGGGTCTGCGAACTGGTCGAGCGCGCCGTATCTGGGAGGGCCGTTTCCGTCAGCGGTAGGGGATATCCCGTGGCATGTCAGTCGCGGGCAGGTCTCCACTGGCCATGTCGACACCTATACGAAAGTGAAGATAATCGGCTTTGAACTCGCCGATCCGTGCCAGGGCCGGCCAGTTCTTTATCACCATGCGTGAGCGTTCGCGCTCGATCAGCCCTTTGAGTTTGAGTTCCTGCAGCACGCGATTGACCGTCACGACGGTCAGGCCAAGCGCGTCGGCCAGTTCATGCTGGGTCAGCGGAATACGGTAGACGTTTTCAGGTGACAGCCCCACGGATCGCAACCGCATCGCGAGTTCGCATAGAAGATGGGCCGTACGGCTTGTGCCAGACAGGCGACCCAGTCCCACGATCCATTCACGGAAGATCGCGCCGTCGATCAACGTCTCAAGCCATAGCGCCGCCGCGATGTTCGGATGTGACACGCACAGCGACCAGACGGCCTCATGCGATACGAAGCCGATCAGCGATCGCGTTGTCGCCGCGAAGCTGTGGTCCATGATGTTGATATGCAGGCTGTGGAGGTCGGGAATGTCCCCCGGGACGTGAAACGCAATGATCTGCCGCTTGCCCTCGAAGGTGTGGCGATAGCGGTGCGTAAAACCATCGATCAGGATGCAGCATTGCGTGACGTGCTGACCTTCGCTCACGATATCGACCCCCGCACCCACCTCCCTGACCAGGATTGGCAGCCGGGCCAGCGCCTCCCGGTCATCGTCATTGAGATCGGCCACCAGATCGAGGCGCCGTATCAGAACCCTCTGTGCCGCATCCGCCAATGGTCGATTCTCCCCGCAACACTGCGAACCTCTACGTCGGCCCGTGCCTTCGCAGCCTGCGGCGCCATAGCTAGCACGTCGGTCCGGCGCAGTGCCGACAAACATCGTAGCCGTGACGGCGAGGCCGCCTCACAGCCGATCGAGCGCCCGTTCGGCCAGGCGCTGCCAGTAGCTTGCGCCGAATGCGATCGCCGTGTCGGCGAAATCGTAAGCGGGATTGTGAAGGCTGGCGCTGTTGCCGTTGCCGATGAACACATAGGCCCCCGGCTTTTCCTCCAGCATGTAGGAGAAATCCTCGCCGGCCATCATCGGCTCAGCGTCGGCATTGACATTGTCCGCGCCGACGATCTCTCGGGCGATATCGGCGCAGAAATCCGCCTCCGCCGAATCATTCACCGTAATCGGGTAATTGCGATCGTAGGCAATCGCGGCGGTGGCGCCGTGCGCGGCACAAATGCCGCCCGCGATCTCGTGGATGCGCTGCTCGGCGAAATCTCTCAGGCCCTTTTCGAGCGCACGCACCGTGCCGGACACGATCGCCGTGTCTGGTATGATGTTGTGGGCGAAGCCGGCGTGAAACTGCGTCACCGAAACGACCATCGATTTCAACGGGTCGGCGTTGCGGGCGGCGATCGCCTGGAGCCCCTGCACAAGTGCTGCGCCGATGAGAATCGGGTCGATTGTGCGATGGGGCAGGGCGGCGTGTCCGCCGCGCCCCTCGATCGTGATGACGAATTCGTCGGTCGAGGCCATGGTCGCGCCATGGCGCATGCCGAACTGGCCGACCGGCATCCCCGGCAGATTGTGCATGCCGTAGATCTTGGCGATCGGAAAACGCCGGAAGAGACCGTCGTCGATCATCGCCTTGCCGCCGGCCCCGCCTTCCTCGGCGGGCTGGAAGATCACCGCCACCGTGCCGTCGAAGGCGCGCGTCTCGCAGAGGCTGCGGGTCGCGCCCAGAAGCATCGCCATGTGGCCGTCATGACCGCAGGCGTGCATGGCCCCGGGGGTCTGGGATGCATATTCGAGGCCGGTTTCCTCCACGATCGGCAGCGCGTCCATGTCGGCCCTCAGCCCGATCATCGGGCCACCGGCGCCGCCGCGGCCATGCACCAGCGCGACGACGCCGGTCTTGCCGATCCCGGTCACGACCTCGTCGCAGCCGAACGCGCGCAGCTTCCCGGCGACGAAATCCGCCGTCTCGAACACGTCGTAGAGAATTTCCGGCCGGGCGTGGAGATGCTGGCGCCATCCCGCGATCTCGGTCTGCGTTTCGGCAATTCGGTTATTGACAGGCATCGATACTTTCCGGTTTTCCTGATGCAGGCTAGAATCCTGGCGCATTCATCGGCGGCAACTGTAACACGCCATGCTTGCGTCACAGCTTGGAGCTAAGCGCCCCGTTGAATCGTTCAGGTTCAGCAAAGTGCGCAGACTGACCGCAATCAATGAAGGAATCCAGCGTGAAGACGCTTGCCTCCCCTCATTTTCAATTTTTGACCGCGGCCTGCCTCGCTGTGGCGTTGCTCGGCGTGATGCCGATCGCGGGCCGCGATTCGCGCGCGATGGCCGCCGAAGATACCGCGCAGCCGATGGCGTCGATCGTCGTCGATGTCGAGACCGGGAAAGTGCTGTCACAGGATCGCGCGACCGAGCGCCGTTATCCCGCTTCGACGACCAAGCTGATGACCGCCTACCTCGCGCTGAAAGCTTTGCGCGAGGAGCGCGCGGCGCTGGACACGCCGGTGGTCATGACCCGCCGCGCGGCGGCTGAGCCGCCCAGCAAGATGGGCTATCAGCCCGGCTCGGTCATCCGACTCGACAACGCCTTGCGCATGATGCTGGTCAAGTCGGCAAACGACGTCGCCTACGCCATCGGGCAGACGATCGGCGAGGGCTCGATGGAGAATTTCGTCGCCATGATGAACGACACGGCGAAGAGGCTCGGGATGCAGGATACGCGGTTCATCAATCCCAATGGCCTGCCCGGCGACGGCCAGTACGCGAGTGCCAAGGATCTGGCCATTCTCGGCGTCGCCATCCGCCGGGAGTTTCCGGCCTTCTCGGACTTCTTCAACACCGAGGCGATCTCCAACGGCAAGAGGGTCATGAACAACGGCAACAAGCTGCTCGGCCGCTTCGACGGGGCCGACGGCATGAAGACCGGCTATATTTGTGCCTCCGGGTTCAATCTGGTGTCGTCGGCGACGCGCGACCGGCGCACGCTCGTCGCCGTTGTCATCGGCGCCAACGGCACCATTGAGCGTGAACGTAACGCCGCCGAGATCCTGGAAGCTGGTTTCAAAGCCGATCTCGCGAAAATCGACACCACCATCGACGAATTGCCGACAGCGAGCGGCGAACCGCTCGACGTCAGCGGCTATATCTGTTCGGCCGAGGGCCGCTCGGCCCGCGCCAATGACCGCGTCGAGGAAAAGGAGCGCGAGGAGACCTACGGCTCACCGTATCTTCACGAGATGAATCGTTCGCCCGTCGCGCTTCAGGTCGGTCTTGGCGGAGCAGCCGGCAACGCCATCGCCGAGCCGGGCATCTCCTTGATATCGGCCTATGGCATCCCGCTGCCCACGCCACGGCCCAGTCGGTCGGAGGATGTCGCCTTGACGTTGCCCGAATCCGTAAACGCCCTTGTGCCGCCCGTCGTGGCCGCCGATGTCGGCGTCTTCGATCAGGTGGTGGGCGGTGACGAGAACGAACCACCGCCCCTGGACGCGGCGCCCGCCGAAGCCGCGGACATGACCGTGTCGATCGATCCCGGCCCGGTGGGCGGCAAAACCTCGCGGTTCGGAATTTACCGTGACGATCCGGCAACCGGCGTGGCGCGTCAGCCGGCGGCGCTCCGTTGATGCATTCGTCTTGACCGCCTCGGTTTTCGACAAGGCGCGGCGACCGATCCGGCTGACCATCCTCACCGGGTTTCTCGGGTCCGGCAAGACGACGCTGCTCAACCGTCTGCTTCGCGAGACGGCCGTGACCAATACGGCTGTCGTCGTCAACGAGTTCGGCGAGGCCGGGATCGACCAGCTCCTCGTCGAGACGGCGTCGAGCGACGGGGTCATCGAATTATCGGATGGCTGCCTTTGCTGCAGCGTGCGCGGCGAACTCGTCGAAACCCTCATCACGCTGGCGACGCGCCCGCGCCCCAGCGGTGATTCGGCGCTGGAGCGGGTGATCATCGAGACCACCGGTCTCGCCGACCCGGTTCCCATCCTCGCCTCGCTGATGACCCATCCGGGCCTTTTGGAAACCTATGCGCTGGACGGGGTCGTCGCGGTGGTCGACCGGCTGGCCGGCGCCCGGAACCTGGCCGAGCGGGAAGAGGCACAGCGGCAAGTGGCGGTGGCCGACCGAATTGTCCTCACCAAGTCCGATCTGGCGTTGGAGACGGGCGCGGAGTCCCCGGACGCGGCCATCGCCGCGCTGAATTCGCGTGCGCCGGTCATCGACGCGGGCGACGGGCGCGCGCTGGCGTTGCGTCTGCTCAATTGCGGCGTCTACGATCCGGCTTCCGGCACCGCCGATCCCTACCGATGGTTGGGTCTGGAATCCGGCGCCGAACTTCACCCTTCGGCAGCCCGCGACCATGCTCACGGCGCCGATGATAGCGCCTTCCCACATCATCACCACGGGCACGACCACCACGGCGCGGTGCGCTCGTTCTCGATCGTGTGCCGCGAACCGGTGGCCTGGGACGCCATCGACGGGTTTCTCGATCTTCTGCGCTCGACCCAGGGCCAGCGCATCCTGCGCATGAAAGCGCTGGTTTATACGCGCGAATACCCGGAGCGTCCGGTCGTGCTGCACGGCGTGCAGGGCTATTTGCACCCGCCCGCGCAGCTTCCCGCGTGGCCGGCAGGCGCGAACCGGGAAACGCGGATCGTCCTGATCGGCGAAGCGCTTCCAGAAACCTATGTCCGTGATCTCTTCGCTGCCTTCACAGGCGGGGTTCGTACTGATGCGCCCGACCGGGCCGCCCTCGAAGCCAACCCGCTGGCGGTGCCGGGACATCGCTTCCGCTGACCGGATCGCTTCCGGCGGCACGCCTGCCGCCTTGCTTGCCCAAGGGAGTCCTCCATGAGTACCGTCTCGATCGATCCCCAGACCATCGTCGATTTCTGGCGCGAGGCCGGTCCGGAGCGATGGTTCGGCAAGGACGCCGAATTCGACGAGACCATCCTGCGGCGCTTCGGCGACATCTACGAACAGGCGGTCCGCGGCGAACTCCAGGCGTGGCGGAGCGATCCGACGGGAGCGCTGGCGCTCGTGATCCTCCTCGACCAGTTTCCTCGCAACATGTTCCGGAACACGCCAAAAGCCTTCGCGACGGACGACCAGGCGCTGGAAATCGCCCGAGAGGCACTCGCCCGCGGCGACCATCGAACGGTCGCGGAGGACGTGAACCAGTTTCTCGCCATGCCGATGATGCATTCGGAGATTCTGGCGGATCAGGATGCTTGCGTCGCGTGGATGGGTGAGATCGGCGACGAGAGCAATGTCGCTTTCGCCAGGGAACATCGCGACATCATCGCCCGGTTCGGACGTTTTCCCCACCGCAACCTAATTCTCGGTCGGGAATCGAGCGAATCCGAACGGCAATTTCTCGCGGATGGCGGGTTCGCCGGGTAAATTCCCCCGCCAGCCCTTAGCGGCGACTGATTCTTAAGGCTATGGCGCTAATCCTTTGCAGGAGAACCGATCGGATTCGTGCGTGAGAAGCGCAAATCGCGTCGAATGACTGCATTTGGATCATCGAGTTATGGCAGCCAAGCCTCTAGTCGACGAGTTGTTCGTTCCGCCTCTGGCCGCTCCCGAGATTGCGCTGGCCGGCGGAGCTGAGCTCGTCCACGATCCGGAGCGCGACATCGCCGTTTCGCGCGGCGATACTATGCGCCACTTCTCCATCTATGCCCCGATGGCCGCGTTCGGTCTGGTCGAGGAACTGTCGCATCTGTCCCGCCGGGCGATCGAGCCGAACGTCTTCTTCGATCCGCAGTTTCTCGTGCCGGCCATGCCGCGACTCGACGAACGCAAGGTCCGGCTCATGGTGGTTCGCGACGAAGCCGGCTCTCGCAGCAGGTTAAGGCTTTTGATGCCGTTTTCGCTGGAACGGTCGGCGTCCGTCGGCGGGCCCGCGACGATCCGCGCCTGGACGCATCCGTTCGGTCCGCTGGGCACGCTGCCCGTCGATGGCGACGATCCGGCCGACACGCTGGCGAGCTTTCTCGAAACCATCGCAAGGCCTGAATTCGCCCTGCCCGATGTCCTCGTCCTGCCGGATGTCCGCATCGATGGAGCGATGGCGACGACCCTTCTGGCGGTAGCGAAGGAACGCGGCTTGCCGGCCACCTGCGTCAACGGTTTTACGCGTGCGGCGCTGCTCAAGGACGCCGACGGCGAACCTCACAACCTGTCGGCTCTTTCGGGCCGGCGCCGGCGCGAACTCGCACGTCAGCGCCGTCTGCTCGAAGCCACCGGTCAGGTCAGTTTCGACGTCGCCCGCACGAAGGCGGATGTCCAACTGGCGCTGGAGGATTTTTTCGTTCTGGAGGCCAGCGGCTGGAAGGGCCGGCAGCGCAGTGCCCTGATCACGGACCGCTATCGCGCGGCTTTCGCCCGCGAAGCGGTCAATGCTCTGGCCGCCGACGGACGGGTGCGCGTCTTCACGCTCAAAGTGGGGACGCGGACGGTGGCCAGCCTTGTCGCCTTCGTTGATCGTGGCGAAGCCTACACCTGGAAAAGCGCTTATGACGAGGCCTTCGCTGCCGCCTCGCCGGGGCAGCAGATCGTTGCCGAAGCGACCCGCGCCTTGCTGGCGGATCCAGCCGTCAAGCGCGCCGATTCCTGCGCCATGCCGGACCATTTCGTCATGAATCGATTCTGGTCCGACCGGATCGAGATCGCGACCATCGTTCTCGGGCTGAATCCGAATGGCGCGCGGCGCGTCGAAGCGGCGGCGAAAGGCCTTTCGTCGATGCGCCGCTCGCGCAACTTCGCCCGCCTGATGCGCGAGCGGCTGCGGGCCATGCTGTCCTTTTCATAGAGGGGCCTATCCCGCACGGCAGGCGTCGTGGAAGTTTGTGCTTTCCGACGTCTCCAACCCGGCTTCCTGCTTCGCCTGTTCCCGAAACACCCGGCGGACGATCTTGCCGCTCGTCGTCAGCGGCATCTCGCCGACGAAGGCGACTTCGCGCGGATATTCATGGGCCGACAGCCGCTCGCGCACGAAGCGCTGGACCGAGGCCGCGAATGCGGCATCCGGCGCATATCCGTCGGCTGGCACGACATAGGCCTTGACGATTTCGGTGCGCATCGCGTCCGGCTTGCCGACGACGGCGGCAAGGGCAACCCCCGGATGGGTCATCAGGCAATCCTCGATCTCACCCGGACCGATCCGATAGCCCGCCGAGGTGATGACGTCGTCGTCGCGCCCGAAGAAGGTGACATAGCCGTCGTCGTCCATGACGCCCTGGTCGCCGGTCGTCAGCCAGTCGCCGGAAAACTTTGACGCCGTCGCCGTCGGGTCCAGCCAATAGCCGAGAAACATCACCGGATCGGGCGCCTTGATCCCGATCGTCCCGGTCTTGCCGCGTGCCACCTCGCGCCCGTCCGGATCGAGAATGGCGACGCGGTGGCCGGGCACGGGCTTGCCGATCGCGCCGGCGCGCGACACGCCATAAGCCGCCGACGATCCGAGTACCATGTTGCATTCGGTCTGGCCGTAGAACTCGTTCACCGTCAGCCCTAGCGTCTCCTGCGCCCACAGGAACGTGTCGCGCGGCAGCGTCTCGCCGGCCGAGCCGATGGTGCGAAGGTCGAGGCCGGCGACCGCGTCGGGGCTGGCGGCGCCCTTCATCATGCGTAGCGCCGTCGCCGGCAGGAAGGCGTTGCGGATTTTTTGCCGCGCCATCAGCGCGAAGGCCTCTCCGGCCTCGAACCGCGCCTTGGTGAAAACGACCGGCACGCCGAGGAAAAGCGAAGGCAAGAGCGCGTTGAGCAGACCGCCGGCCCAGGCCCAGTCCGACGGCGTCCACAGACGGTCTCCGGGTTTGGGAAAGCCTTCATGGTGGAAGCGCATGCCCGGCAGATGCCCGAGCAGCACGCGATGGCCGTGCAGTGCGCCCTTCGGCGGCCCGGTGGTGCCGGAGGTGAAGATGATCATCGACGGATCGTCTGGCGTCGTGTCGGCGGTCGCGGCGTCCAGGCCTGCTTGGGCTTCAAGCTCGGCAAAGTCGAGAACGCCGGGCTTTTCCGTCCCGACCGCGACGATCTCGGCGAGATCCGGCAGCGGCCTATCGACAGCGGCAAGCGTGGCAAGCCCGGCGGTGTCGGTCACCACCATGCGCGCGCCCGATGCCTGCAGGCGAAAGCCGAGCGCCTCCGGTCCGAAACGCAGCGCCAGCGGCACGGCGATGGCGCCGAGGCGATAGACCGCCAGATGCGCGACCGCCGCCTCGAAGCTTTGCGGCAGCACGATCGCGACCCGGTCGCCGCGCCCAACGCCCCGCGCCGCGAAACCGGCCGCCAGCCGCACGGAGCGACGCGAAAGCTCGGCATAGGTCAGCGTTTGCGCCGCGTCACCGCCGCGATCCTCGATCAGGCATATCCGGTCCGGCTCGCGCGCTGCCCAGACATCGGCGCAGGCCGCCGCGATGTTGAAGCGGCCCGGCAGATTCCAGCGGAAGCTGGCGTAAAGATCGGCATAGGATGATGATGTGGTCATGTCGTCCAGAACAGCGCCGGAACATTGGTGCCCCTGGCCGGAATCGAACCAGCACTCCTTGCGGAACGCGATTTTGAGTCGCGCGCGTCTACCAATTCCGCCACAGGGGCGAACGGCCTCGGCCATTCGACGCGGGACTATAGCCGCAACGGGTCCTCGGTCAATGCCGACGGCCCTGCTTCTGTGCAATGCGGTAACGACAATTGCGTTTGCGCCGCGTTCGTCCTATGCGCCAGCCATGCGCGCGGGCCTCGTCTCGCACCCCAGGTTTGGAACCCGCCATGCTCCGCCGCCTCTATGATTGGGTCATGTCACTGGCCGCGACCCGCCATGCGGAACGAGCGCTGGCCGCGGTGTCCTTCATCGAAAGCTCGGTTTTTCCGATCCCGCCGGATGTGCTGTTGATCCCCATGGTGATCGCGGATCGGGCGAAATGGTTCCGAATCGCCTTGGTCTGCACGGTCGCTTCGGTGCTCGGGGCGTTTCTCGGCTATGCCATCGGCGCCCTGTTTTTCGATCTCGTCGGCCGGCCGATTCTCGAGCTCTACGGCAAGGCGGACGCTTTCGCCGAACTGACGGCCCGCTACAATTCCTGGGGCGGTTGGGCGGTACTGTTCGCGGCGATGACGCCGTTTCCCTACAAGGTCCTGACGATCTTCTCCGGCGTCACCGGGCTCAATCTGGTGACCTTCACCGTCGTCTCGATCATCGGCCGGGGCGTGCGGTTCTTCCTCGTCGCCTGGCTGCTCAATCGCTACGGCGCGCCGATCAAGGGGTTCATCGAGAACAATCTCGGTATGCTCTTCACCCTCTTCATGGTTCTGCTCGTCGGCGGCTTCGTCGTACTGCGGTATTTGATGTAACGGATGATTTCGATGGGAATGACTGAACGCTTCCAGCGCCCGACCGGCTTTCGCCAGACGCTGGCCTCGGGGTTCCTCACTGCTGGAACGGCGATGACCGTCGGCACGGCGCTGCTGTTCCAGCATGTCGGCGGCTACATCCCTTGCGCGCTCTGCCTGGAACAGCGCATTCCCTATTATGTGGCGATCCCGATCGCGCTTGTCGCCTTCGTCGCGGCGGCCGGACGGGCGCCGGCGGTTCTCACCCGCGGGCTACTCCTCACGATCGGTCTGATCATGCTCTATTCCCTCTATCTCGGCGTCTTCCATTCGGGCGTCGAGTGGGGATTCTGGCCGGGACCGGCCGATTGCGGGCAGGTCGGCGGCAGCGACCTGATGGGCGGCGATCTCCTCGCCACCATCGACGCCATCCGACCGCCCTCCTGCGACGAGGCGGCCGGCCGCTTCCTCGGCCTGTCCTTCGCCGGCTGGAACGCCGTCGCGTCCGCCCTCTTCGCGGCCGTGGCGCTGCGCGGCGCCGTCGCCAAGGCCGACCGATTCGCCTGAGGACAAGCGAGGCGATCTCCCCGAAAAGGGTTGATACGAGGCGATGCCGGCGATTTTCCTGACCCTTTGGCCGCTGTTTGCCCTGATCCTCGCGGGCCTTGTGTTCCGGCGGTCGGGCTTTCCAGGCGAGGGCTTCTGGCCGGCGGCGGAGAAGCTCAATTATTTCGTTCTCTTCCCGGCGCTGCTCTTTGCAAGCCTTGCCAAGGCGCCGCTGGCCGATCCGACCCTCCTTGGTTTCGCCGCGGCGATCCTCGTCGTGCTGGTTGTCGCCGCCATCGTCCTTGCGCTGCTGCGCCGCTGGCGAGGGTGGCCGGCCGCGCGCTACGGGCCGCTGGTCCAGGGCACGATCCGCTTCAACACCTATCTGGGGCTGGCACTGGTCGGAAGCCTCTACGGCACCGAGGGCCTGGCGCGGGCCGCTGTCGTCCTCGCCGTGCTGGTACCGGCGGTCAATGTCCTGTCGGTCATCGCCCTGACCGCCGAACGCGAAACCAGTGCCCGCCAGTTGCTGATGCCGCTGGTTCGCAACCCGCTGATCCTCGCCTGCGCCGCCGGGGCGGCCTTTGCCCTCACGGGCGTTGGCCTTCCGTTCGGGACGGACCGATTCCTTGGCCTGTTGGCCGCGGCAAGCCTGCCGCTCGGCCTCTTGTGTGTCGGGGCCGCCCTCAAGCTCGCCGCCGCGCGCGCCGAAACCACGACGCTTCTTGTCAACAGCGCCGGCCGGCTCGTGGCCATGCCGCTCGTCGCCGCGCTGGTCGCCTGGCTGTTTGTCCTGTCGCCGCTCGACGCCTCGCTACTCGTCATCTTCTTTGCGCTGCCGACCGCCCCGACCGCCTATGTGTTGACGACACAGCTCAAGGGCGACGCGACGCTGATGGCGGGTCTCGTCACGCTGCAGACGCTGCTCGCGGCGGCAAGCCTGCCGCTGGTCCTGTCCCTGTTCGGCTGATCAGGCCCTGTCGCTGTCATCGCCGGCATCTCCGGGAATCATGGCCGCCGCCGCTGCATATCCGCCGGTTGCCCCATCGATGAAATGGACATGGTCGCTGCGGCTCGCCGAGGGCACGAAGCAGGTCATCAGCGCCGCGCCCTGACGGTGGGTGCCGATCCGCGCGGTTCCCTCGGCCGCCGCCAGGCGCAGCCGCTGCTCGATCCGATCGGCGACGGACGGCGTGCAGTCCAGCGTCATCCTGAGGCCGTCGTCGAATTTGCGGAAATCGGTATTGCGCACGAGTTCGGCCCGATAACGTCTCGGATCGAACCGGCCGACCCGGATGCCCGTCGTGAATGTCAGATGGGCGAGAAAGGAGCGCAGAAGGACGGACAACCGTGACGACCAAAGAGCTCGACCGGTTCTTGCCGCCCAGACCTTTGCCTCGATCCGGAAGCCGGCGGATGGCCAGCGCAGATCAGGCCCTTGGGGCGGAACCGGGCTACCGACCTCAAGGCCATCGGCGCCCAGCGCCAGAATCTCTTGTGCCAGGGCGGCAAAACGCTCCGGCGCGGCGTCGGGAGCCGGGACCACGATGATCGACAGGATCAGGCCCCGGCTAGCCGGTATCTCCGCGAATCGGCAGGTCAGGCCCGTCAGGTCGGGCCGGGCCGCATCGCCCTTTGCCGGTTCCAGCCGATATTCCCCCGCCTTCATCCGCTGTTCAGCCCAAGCGAGGCCGCCGCCGTCGAACATGGCGTAGGCAACGTCGGGTGAGGGAGAGTAGCGGGCGACCCGCACGTCGTGCTCGTTTGCCCGGATCGTCGCGACCGGGACCATGGCGATACGCAGCGTGAGGTCGAAAGCCTCGCCTGCCCAGCCGGCGACAGCCGCCATGGCCGTTCGGGCAAGTTCAGCCTGGGCATCAGGCAGGGCGAACCCGGCACCATCGCCGCCGAACACGAAGGGAAAGTCCTTTCCGGAAAGGCCGTTGGCGATCGCGGCGATCACCGCTGCGGCGACCGTGTTGATCTGCTTGTAGGCGCCCGCTTCGATGGCGGCGGTCGAGCGCACGATGTCAGCGACACCGACGACCCAGTCGTCCGGAAGCGGCACATAGGCGGCGGGTTCGCCGAGACGGCTGAAGTCCGCCGACGTCGGCAACGCCGCGTAGAAGTCGAGGCCGGTGCTAGTCGGCTTCGCGCGGTCTTTGTCTGGCGGTTCGTCCATCGATCGTCCCGGTTCAGGCGAGGCGCTTCGCCGGCCATTCTATTATCGTCCGCTGCTGTGGCATCGAGGGGCGCGGCGGGAAGCGCGCATCGTTGCGTCGGCGATGCAGCTTCGGACGAAAGGGATGAAAGGCTTCGATCGGGTCGGTCGAGAATGGCGCGCCGATCGATGCGCCTATTCGGGATCGAGTTCGGAATCCCAGTAGAGATAATCGAGCCAGCTCTCGTGCAGGAAGTTCGGCGGAAACAGCCGGCCGTTGTTGTGCAAATCGTGGACGCTCGGCTGATAGGGCTTTTGATGCGGGAACATGCGCGCCGCCCTCGGCATCAGCCCGCCCTTCTTGAGATTGCAAGGCGAACAGGCGGCGACGACATTCTCCCAGGTCGTCAATCCGCCCCGCGAGCGGGGGATGACGTGATCGAAGGTCAGTTCCTGCGGCGAGCCGCAGTACTGGCACTGGAAGCGATCGCGCAGGAACACGTTGAAGCGTGTGAAGGCGGGATGACGCGCTGGCTTGACGTAGGATTTGAGGCAGACGACCGAGGGAAGCCGCATCGAATAGGTCGGACTTCGCACCGCCCGGTCGTATTCCGCCAGGATCGTTACCCGGTCGAGGAACACCGCCTTGACGGCGTCCTGCCAGGACCAGAGCGACAGGGGGTAATAACTGAGCGGCCGAAAATCGGCGTTCAGAACGAGTGCTGGGGATAAGTCCTGATTCACGGCGATCGTCACCGGTCGTTCTCCCTAACTCCCAACGATCTGAACTGAGCTGTCGAAACTATCGTGCTCTATCGTGTCGCCTTTGTGAAGCCCGGCCGAAGCGTGAGCCGCGGGTCCGATTCCGCGTGTTTCCACCCAACACGCTCGGCCTGCGAGGAAGTTCTGTGGATAACGGAATCCTCTCTTATTCTCCGGCGGCGGGCGCCGGAGCCGCGTCGCGGCGCGTGACGGCGCCGTAGTAGGACCAGAACAGACGCGCGGCGACCGAGCGGTGCGGCGACCAGCGCTCCGCAATCGAAGCGACGGCGGCCGCCGCCGGCCGCGTCTCGTGGTCGAAGGCGTGGCCCAACGCCGCTTGCAAGGCGAGGTCTCCGGCGGGAAAGATGTCGGGATGGCCAGCGCAGAACAAGAGATAGCATTCGGCGGTCCAGATCCCGATCCCGCGCACCGCGACGAGTTCGGCGATCGCGTCGTCGGGGGGCGCCGCCTCGACCCGCGTGAAATCGACTGCGCCGNATTCGGCGGTCCAGATCCCGATCCCGCGCACCGCGACGAGTTCGGCGATCGCGTCGTCGGGGGGCGCCGCCTCGACCCGCGTGAAATCGACTGCGCCGTCCCGGACGGCCTCGGCGACGGCGAGCATCGTGCGCTGTTTCGGGCGTGACAGGCCGGCGCGGCGGAAGGCCTCGTCGGAGGCGGCGAGGATCGCTCCGGCGTCGTCGACGTCGATCTCCTGTGTGAACCGCGCGAAGATCGCGTCGGCGCTCGCCTTCGACACCTGCTGCGCGACGATGATGCCGGCGAGACCCCGGAGCCCGCCGGCGCCGCGGCGCAGCGGCACCACGCCGGCCGCCTCGATCACCCGATGCAGGCGATCGTCCGCCAGACGCAGGGCATCCAGCGCCGCGTCGATGTCGGCTTGTGTCCTGATCATGGCGCCCGGTTCCTCAATTGCCGCGACTCTGTCACGTTGCTCACGCAATCGGAGTCTAGAGCATCGGACGACAATATGGATGCGTTCTGCCAGAGGGATTTCGTGACAAGGTCGAGGGGATCGTTGCGGGTCGTAGCGGCGCTACGGCCAAGACGGGCCCCGATGGAATTGGCCCGAAAGCTCCTGGCCCACCGATCGCCCCGCGCCGAATGGTGCGGAAAGGTCGATCGGCAGGTTTGCAAGCCTGCCGTTTGCCGGAGGCAAACAGGCGGGTGGGTTTCCGGTCGCCGGGCGCCCACTTTGTCGGCCGGCTCGACCGTAGCGCCGCTACGCTCGTCGCCGCCCTCCGCGTGGATCACCACGGCGAACCGAGAAACAGAACCGCGTCCATATTGTTGTTCGACGCTCTAGGGCGGGCGACAAACGAGGGGAAACAATTCGATGGAAACGACGTCAGCCGTGTTCCGATTCGCACCGAGTCCGAACGGCGAACTGCATCTCGGCCATGCCTATTCGGCGCTGCTCAACCACAAGATGGCGCGCGAGGCGGGCGCGACCTTTCTCTTGCGGATCGAGGACATCGATCGGGCGCGCTGCACCAAGGCCTACGAGCAGCAACTCGAGGACGATTTGTATTTTCTCGGGATCGATTGGGACGACACCCCGCGCCGGCAGTCGGAGCATTTTCCCGACTATGCCGCAGCGCTCGAAGCCCTGGCCGACGAAGAGCTGATCTATCCGGCCTTCATGTCGCGCGGCGACATCCGCGCCCATGCCGAGCGGCACATCGAGGAAACCGGCAAGCCTTGGCCGCATGATCCCGACGGGGCGCCGCTCTATCCCGGCCTCGACCGCAAGCTGTCGACGCGCGAGCGCGAGCGGAAGATGAGCGACGGCGAACGCTTCGCCTGGCGGCTCGACATGGAGGCGGCGGTCGAACGGGTGCCGGCGCTGAGATTCACGGAAACCGGGCGCTCGCCGGACGGCGCCAGCGGCGAGATCGCCGCGCGGCCGCTCGACTGGGGCGACGTCGTGCTTGGCCGCATGGAGATGCCGACGAGCTATCACCTGGCCGTCGTCGTCGACGACGCGCTGCAGGGCGTCACCGATGTCGTCAGGGGGCAGGATCTGTTCCACGCCGCCAGCGTCCATCGCCTTCTGCAGGCGTTGCTCGGCCTGTCGGCGCCGCGCTACCACCATCACGACCTGATTCTCGGCGCCGACGGCCGCAAGCTGTCGAAAAGTGCCCGCGACACCTCCTTGAAGGCTCTGCGCGAGGCCGGTCTCGGCGCCGAGGACATTCGCCGCATGGTTGGATTTCCGGGCCGGCCGGCGGCGGAATGTTTCAGCCGAGCACGGTCAGCCACACGCTGAGGGTAACCACCGACAGTACCGTCGAGACCAGGATCGTCGTCGCCGCCAGCTTCTCGCCGGACTGGAAATAGGCCGCGAAGAGATAGGCGTTGACGCCGGCCGGCGCGGCGGCGGTCAGCACGGCCCCCTTCAGCCACAGCGGCGGCAGGGCGAGCCAGGTGCCGAGAAAGAAGACGATCGCCGGCATCACCACCAGCGACAGCGTCGCGACGATCGCCGACGAAGCAATGTCGCCGCGCAACCCGTAGCGGGTCAGCGACATGCCGAGCGAAAACAGCGCCAGCGGGCCGGCCGTGCCGCCGAGCAGCCGGGTGATCTCGTCGACATGGGGCTCCAGCGGCAGCCCGGTGGCGCGCCAGACGAGACCCGACAGAATGCCGACGACGATGGCGTTGGTCGCAAGGTTCTTCAGGACCCGCTTCAGCGTCGCGGCCGTCGAGATCTGCGGCGGCGCGGTGCCGGCGTCGCGCGCGTCGAGGACAGCCGCGCGCTCGACGATCAGTGTCGCGACGATCATCATCACCGGCAGATGGATGGCGAGAATCAGCAAGACCGGTTGCAGGCCGGCGTCGCCATAGGCGCGCTGGATGGTCGGGATGGCGACGAAGACTGTGTTGGCGAAGCTCGACGAGATGCCGGCGATGACGCCGGCGCGCCGATCGGCGCCGGTGAGGCGCCGGACCACGACGCTGCCGATCGTCCAGACGATGGCGATGGCGCTAAAATAGGTCAGCCACAAAAACAGCGGGTTGGCATCGCCGAAGGCCGATGTGGCGAGGGTGCGAAACAGCAGCACCGGCACGGCGACGACGAAGACGAAACGAGCGAGGGCCTCGCCGGTCGCATCCGACAACAGCTTTGCCCTGGCCGCCAGAAAGCCGAGGGCGATCAGGCCGAAGATCGGGACAATGATATTGAGGATGTCTTGCATGAGACGGGCCGGATGATCGCTGAAGCCCGGCGATAGACGGCGCCGGGCGGCAAGGCAAACGCGGCCTGTGCGATTTCGTCAGAAAGACTGACGATATCCAGCTTTCGGCCGGCGCGCCGCCCTGCTATCGAATGGCGCGCTGGCGCTCGGCCATCCATCGATCCCGACCCCCGCCCGATCGCCCATCCCGAAAGGCCGTCTTCAGTGAACCGGTTGCTGCCCTTCTTTCCGGCGATCTTCGTGCTGCTCTGGTCGACCGGCTTCATCGGCGCGCGCTACGCGATGCCCCATGCCGAGCCGTTCACCTTCCTGTCGCTGCGCTATGCGCTGGCGCTGGCCATCCTCGGCTCGGTTGTCCTCCTGATGCGGGCGCCCTGGCCGGGCTGGCGGCCGGCGGCGCACGCGATGATCGCCGGCAGCCTGATCCACGGCGTCTATCTCGGCGGCGTGTTCTTCGCCGTGCGCCACGGCCTCAACGCCGGTATCGCGGCCCTGATCGTCGGGCTGCAACCGGTGCTGACCACGATCCTCGCCGCCAGCTTCCTCGGCGAGCGGGTGCAGCCGCGCCATCTCGCCGGCCTCGCCCTTGGCCTCCTCGGTGTCGCCCTGGTCATCCTGCCGAAGCTCGACGGCTCGGGCGACTACCGGCTACTGACGCTCGGCCCGGTGGTCCTGTCGGCCATCGCGATCTCGGCCGGTTCGGTCTGGCAGAAGCGCTTCGTCGGCGGCGTCGACCTGCGCACCGGCACGGCGCTGCAATATTTCGGCGCCCTCGTGCCGACGCTGATCCTCGCCGCCTCGACCGAGACGATGGTGCTCGACTGGACCGGCGAGCTGGTCTTCGCGCTGGTCTGGCTGGTCTTCGTCCTGTCGATCGGGGCGGTGTTCCTGATGCTGTATCTGATCCGCGAGGGCGCGGTGTCGTCGGTCGCCTCGCTGATGTATCTGGTGCCGGGCGTCACCGCCGTCACGGCGTGGCTCTTGTTCGGCGAGACGCTGTCGCCGATCCAGCTTGTCGGCCTCGTCATCGCCGGGGTCGGCGTTGCGGCGGCCACGCGCAGGCGCAAGGCCAAGGTCGTGCCGCCAGGCCTATGAACCGCTGGTTCGTGCCCGCGACACGCCTCGGTGGCCGGGGACTCGCGCCGTCGCCCACGCCGCCTATATTGCGCTTTCCGCGACTCGAAATTCGAACAAGGCCGGCATGTCCGATATTATGATCTACCTTGCCCTCTTTTTCATGCTCGCGACCGCCGGCGTTCTCGTCGCGGGCCTTTATAATCTGATGAAGGGTGGCTCCAGCAGCACGTCGCAGAACCTGATGCGTGCCCGCATCCTGTTGCAGGGCCTGGCCGTCCTCGTCCTCGTCGCCGTGCTGCTGCTGGCACGGTAGGAGGCGCTCTCCCTCGCCCTTCGAGGCTCCGCTTCGCGCCCGCTTCGTCATCCTCGGCTGCCTCGCTGCGCTCGCCCCCTCATCCGGCCCTTCGCGGCTCCAGGGCGAGCCGCGTGTCTCGCCCGTCCTTCGGACCCTTCTCCCCGCCGGGGAGAAGAATCGGCAGCGTTCCTGTCGGCGCTTTTTTCTGTTCCTGATGGACGCGAACAGTTTCGGAAGGGCGCCATTCCTCGCCCCTGCGGGGAGAGGGTGGTTCGCGCAGCGAACCGGGTGAGGGGTTTTTCCCCATGCGCCAGCGCCTCCGCGCCCGCTCGGGCCGGAGAGTTCTCTGTCCCCCTCCTTAATACCAACGGGCGCTGATCAAGACCCATGCGCCCAATCTCGCATTCCGATGGACGTGATTTTCCAGGGCTGATCGACGAGCTTGTTCCAAGCTGCGCAGCAGTGGGCGA